>CAZZHT010000073.1:0-6082 GCA_964653825.1 uncultured Methanosarcinales archaeon | reverse complement strand
TGTGTTTATCTTTCTGTTTCTGTTTGTTTTTATCTTATCTACTCTTTTCATTTTATCTAAGTTTCTTAATTTATTATCATTTCCTTCCTTTTTCACCTAAAAATATGCTTTTTTCTTATTTTCCATTTATATAATTAACGGTTTTGTGAATTATTTTATCACTTCCCAAGCGTGTCCCAGGACAGTCCCAGAGTTGTCCCACATTTTCCAAAGGAAACAAAGGGGTGTGTTTATCATTTAGAGTATTAAAAGTTCCAAAGGAAATAAGGGGGTGTCCCAAGCGTGTCCCAGGACAGTCCCAGAATTGTCCCATTCCAACAGTTAATTATTTAAATGATTATTTTTTACCATCACACCATGAAACAAGATCCTTTAAGGGAGGCATTTTCTAGAATCAAGCAGGACATTACCAAACAAAATTCCATAATTGAACAGCTCATGAACAAAATCTCATCTCTTGAACAAGAAAACCTATCTCTAAAACAGCAGATTTTAAACAATCAGAAAAGACAAAAAGAAGATCCAATTGAAAAAGAAATAATTTCACAAATCTCCACTCATCGAAGTCGATTTATAAAAAGTAAAATAATCGAGCAGATATCCTTAGGTAGCATAACCACCTCTCGTTTAAAGCAGATTATTGTAACCGAAAAAAAGTACTGTTCGAAATCAACCTTTTATCGTTATCTTTCAGAATTAAACGATTCAATTGTAACAGTTAAGAAAGGCAATGAAACCTACTTAATGTTGAGACAACACTTACCAAAGGTGAATAATGACTAAACTGATAACTATTAAAAACCTAACAAAGCAAACAATCTTAACACATAGAGGTAAGATTCTAACAAGAGAATATCAAAAAGCCATTGGGTTAATGTTCTCAATAAAAAAATCTGATTTTGGCTTAATATTTTCATTCAATCGTGAACAGTACATCCCATTGCATATGTTTTTTGTTTTCTACTCAATTGATGTCTTATACCTATCACAAGATAAAAAAGTCATAGAGATGAAAAAACATTTTAAACCATTCACTTTGTATAATCCAAAGCACAAAGCGAGTTATGTCATTGAAATTCCCAACAACAGAATCAACAAAACTCACACAGAAATCAATGATATAATCTCCTTTGAGAATCTTTAACTATCAGAAAGCTAAAATTTCACCCTTTCATTTATGCTTCCTTGATAAATCAATTAGCTAAGACAATCAATAATAATTAATAATATTCAATAATATTTAATTCTCCTTGAAATAGAAACTCAAAAAAATTAAAAAACAAACACCTTTTTATTACTCTTTTCATTATTTATCTGTGAGAAAAACTCTTAACCTCTTTTATCTTTAGCTTCTTCACAGGAACCACGATAATCTGTGCGATTCTCATACCTCTCTCTATAAGGATACTTTCCTCACCCAAATTAACAATAAAAATACTAACCTCTTTATCATAGTTGGAATCAAAAGTTCCTGCAATCACATGAGCCGTCATTTCAGTTACAATTCCCACTCTGTCTCTAACAAGGCCAATATATCCCTCTGGAATCTTGATTTTAATTCCTGTTTTAACCTCTTTCTGTTCAAAAGCATCAATACTTACATCCTCATTTGCTCTAACATCAAAAGCAACATCGCTATCCATAGCATACTCTGGAAGTTCAGCATCCTTATCAACCTTTACAACCTCTAACACATCCTCTTTCATACTATCACCCTTATACATTCAACCTTCATACATTTCCAATTAAACCCTTTGAAAATCTTATTTTGACTCATTATCACAATTACAACAATTGCGATAATTAGGAGCAATACGAAATTAGTTAAATATATACAATTTATGTTTTTAATTCATCTATGACTCAAATCAAAAATTAATAACTTATTCAACCTTTGAATCATTTATGATTAAATTCCTTTATAGATTAATTGAATTTCAATTCTTATTCTTCTTATCTTTCTCAAGATTATAAAATCTCTCTCGGGATTATGAATAATATTCACTAAAATTATGATTCTTGTTCTCATGTTCAACAAAAAAAGCAAAAATTCACATTCGTAACATTTATAAAGCAATTCAAAATTCAAATTAACTACTGTTAACTTTTGCTTTTTTTGACCTTTTCACTTTTACTTAAAATTGCTTTTTTTCATAATCTTTTTTCAAGAAACATTTCAATTAAAATTTTAATCTAAGCATCACTCACACTCATAACCTATGAAACCCTAACCTATGAATTTGTAATCTTATGATACTATAATCTTATAACTTCATAATCTTATAATTCCAGAATCTTATTATAATCTTAGAATCTTACACTACTTAACCTCACAACACTTCATCTTACAATGCTGTTATCTCATCATTATGCCATCCTATCTTTCAAATCACAAAATCAAAAAATAAAAAGTCATAAAAAAATAAAATAACCCAAAAGAAACTTAAAAAGAGGTCGAATAATCAGCATGGTACAAGAATTAAATAACATAAAAGGAATCAATGAAGAAGTTGTGAGACAGATATCAAAAGCAAAAAATGAACCAAAATGGATGTTAGACATACGGCTAAAATCACTAAAGATATTTCAGGCCTTTCCAATGCCTACTTGGGGTCCAGATTTATCTAAATTGGACTTTAATCAAATAGTACCATACCTCTTAGGAATCAAAAAAACATCTGTGGATTCTTGGGAAGAACTTCCCGAAAACATAAAAAAAATTTATGATGATTTAGGCCTAATCAAAGAAGAACAGGAGCAATTAGCAGGTCTAGGGGCTCAGTATCAATCTGAAGTTGTTTATAACAAAATAAAAGAAACCCTCTCTGAAAAAGGAATTATCTTCACTTCAATGGATGAAGCAGTAAAAAAATATCCTGATTTAGTTAAGAAATACTTTCACAAGTGCACACCACCAACTGACAACAAATTTGCAGCTCTTAACGGGGCAGTTTGGAGTGGTGGGAGCTTCATCTATATTCCAAAAGGCGTAAAACTGCAGATGCCCCTTCAAGGATACTTTTATGTAGCCAATTCAAACATAGGTCAGTTTGAGCACTCACTCATTATTGTTGAGGACAACGCTTACCTGCATTACATTGAAGGTTGTTCTGCTCCACAGTACAGCAAGCTCAACCTTCATTCAGGTTCGGTTGAAGTTTTTGTTGGTAAAAACTCACGAATGAGATTCACATCTGTTCAAAACTGGGCAAAGAACATATATAGTTTAAGTAACAAAAGGGCCATAGTTGATGAAAATAGCATAATGGAGTGGGTCTCAGGGTCCTTGGGAAGTGGAGTTACAATGATTTATCCTTCCACTGTTTTGAAAGGAAAAAACTCAAAGGCAAGCCACCTCTCGTTAACCCTCAGCTCATCACACCAAAACATTGACTCTGGAACAAAAGTGTATCATCTAGCACCAAACACAACCTCAATCATAAAATCAAAGAGTGTCTCTCTGAATGGAGGCATATCTAATTACAGGGGCTTTGTAAAGATATCAAAAAAAGCAATCAACTCAAAAACCAGTGTTTCATGTGACTCACTCATAGTAGATTCTCAATCAAAATCGAAAAGTTATCCTAGCATGAAAATTGAAAACTCGAAATCCATTGCAGTCCATGAGGCGAAGGTCGGAAAAATATCAAATACCGCGCTATTTTATTTAATGTCCAGAGGAATATCAAAGGACGATGCAACAGAAATGATTGTTAATGGATTCATCCAGCCCATAATGAAAAGCATACCCTTTGAATATGCAATTGAATTCAATAAATTATTATCCTTAGAACTAAACGAATCAATCGAGAACAAAAACTAAAATGGCACTAAAAAAACAAATAAAACCCACTGACATAATACCTTCAGAGGTAGTTTTAGAACTCTTACCTGACAAAACTTCATCAGATATTAAAACCAAATACGGGTTAGAAATAAACATAACAGAAGAATTACAATCAATAATCAATGAACTAAAACCAAACCTAACTTCATCATCAATAAAAAACGAAATTAAAAATCAAACAAACACAATCTCAACTAATAACCCTGACAAGCCCAATTCAAATAATTCCTCTTCATTAACTGCTTCAACACCATTCGTAGAATCATCAAAACAAAATCTAATATTACATTCATCTTCACAGAACTTCTTAGAAATTATCAACAAATTATATGGAGAAAAACACACAATAGTCATTTCATCTCAAAACCCAAATAAAATTCAAACCATCACAAACATATACAATCAAACCTATAATCTCAGTCAAAACATAATTACCATCACTAAAAACTCAAAATCAACACTATTATTAACGAATCGTTCAGCAGAACAACCATTCTTGATTCATCACATAAATAACATCACATTAGAAGATAATTCAGAACTCACCCTTATAATCTTTAAAAAAACATCAATTCTAAACATCAACACCTTAAACATAATACAGAACGAGAACTCTCACTTAAACATAATTATAATTGATAATGACCCTCAAAACTCCAAACCATCTCTAAGCATAGACAACTACAACATAATCCTCAACAAAAAACAATCTTCAATAAAGATTTCAACCCTTCAAAACCTAAATAATTCAACCCTTGCAACATCTATAAACATAAATCACAATGCCAGTGAAACATCATCTAAACTTGACTCGAGAACAATCCTTCAAAATAACTCAAAAGTGATTCTCAGGGGAAATATCATCGTAAAAGAAGGTACAGAAAAAACATCTGGATATCAAAAAGAGGATGTAATACTATTAGATGACACTTGTGACAATTGCGAAGCAGATATCATGCCTTTTTTAACTGTAGGTAGTAAAAACACTGAGTTACATCACAGCGCATCTATTTCATCTATAGAACCAAAGAAATTATTTTACCTAACATCAAGAGGTTTATCTAAGAAAGAAGCAAGAGCTCTTATTTTAGATGGATTTATGAAAAGCATTTACACTGCAATAAACAACTCAGAAATTAAAGATGAGTTAAAAAAACAATTAAGAAGGAATTAAAATAAAAACTCCAGACCCCTTGAAATAAAAATAAAAAATAAAAAATAAAAACTATTCAAAAGGATTATCATTATTTTACCATCATTATTTTATCATAATTATCTCACAACAAAAGAAACATCATTTCAGTAAAACATATCATGAATTCATATTGAAAATCCGTATTTAAAAAATATGAAAACAGATTAATCTATGATAAAACGTACAATAAACAAATATCATATTATAAAACACCAATGCATAATCAACGCACATACATCAAAACACATACAAAAAAGGTAATTAAAATGGAGCTAATACTTGATAACATATCTGTAGAAGTTGAAAACAAGGTAATAATCCAGGATTTATCCCTCACTCTAAACATGTCAGAAACAACAGCTCTTATGGGTTTAAATGGTTCTGGAAAAACAACACTAACTAATACAATAATGGGTAATCCAGATTATCATTTAATCTCAGGTAAAATACTCATAAAAAAAGATAATCAAACAATAGATATTAGTAAGAGAACACCTGATGAAAGGGCAAAGATAGGTCTCTTCGTAACATTTCAAAATCCCTTAGAAATTGAAGGAGTTAGCTTAAGAAACATGCTTAGATTAGCTTACAATAGTATTCATAATACGAACATCTCTGTATCAGAATTCAACAAAAAACTAATCAACATAGCACAACAACTAAACACGGATACCTCATTTCTTCAAAGACCTATTAATGAAGGTTTTTCAGGTGGAGAAAAAAAGAAGTCAGAAATGCTTCAGCTATTAGCCCTAGAACCAAAATACGCAATACTTGATGAAATTGACTCAGGTTTAGACATCGACTCCTTAAAGACCATTGCAAAATCCATTAACTCGATAAAAAACAAAACAGGATTTTTAATCATCAGTCACTACAAAAGGATATTTCAATACATCAAACCAAACAGAGTGCTCATAATCTTAAAAGGGAGATTTGTAAAAGAAGGGAACTCAACCCTCATTGATGAGATTGAAGAAAAGGGTTACTCCTGGTTAAATCAATAATTATACAAACAAGTAAATAATAAAATAATTAAA
>CAZZHT010000072.1:0-6195 GCA_964653825.1 uncultured Methanosarcinales archaeon | reverse complement strand
TCACGCTTTCGCGCATTGTAAAGGTTTCGCGCCTGCTGCACCCCGTAGGGCTAGGATCAGTATCTCAGGGTCCTTCTCGGGGCTCCCTCTTTCAAGGCCCCTACGGATCTAAGGCTTGGTGGGCATTTACCCCGCCAACAACCTAATCCGCCGCCGGCTCATCCTTAAGCACTTGCGTTTTGAGGAACAAAGCATTCCAGCTATAGTTCCCTATGAAGGTTTATTCTCAATTTCTCGAGATTATCCTTCACTTAAGGGCAGATTACCGACGTGTTACTGAGCATTTCGCCAAGGCCACGAGGACCTTTGACTTGCATGGCTAATTCCAACTCCCATAGCAGCGACCTCCCGCAGGATCAACGGGTAATACGTTTATAGAGTACGTTCACAAGACTCAATCACTTTGCATTAATGTTCTCACACAATGCAGATGTTCATGACTCTCTCTAAAGGCCTACATCACACTTAAAAACATTAAGTGCTCATTCTATTTAAATACAAAAAAAGGAGGAGATTTACTAAATTTTGTAACTTTTTATCTAAGAGTTTGTGTTTAAACTCAAAGATTACCTTTAAGATACTTTAATAACCATTTAATTAAAGCAAGATTGTGGAAACAAAACCCCTTTAAAAACTTTTTGTTTTTTTGAGTCAAACCCAAGCAATTTGCTTTAAACAAATTTTGAAAAATTTTGAATAAAATGTAGGGGAGATAAGGGCTTTATAAAGGTTACTCTTTTTAGAGCAAGGTTTTAAAAAACAAAGCAATGAATTCACAAGAGATTGAGTGTGTAAGACAATAAAGAATATTACAATAAATAGGATATCAAAAGGTAATAGAGAGTAATGTGTAAAACAAAAAAGATATGAAAAAATATATGAGAAAGGTTTTGTACGAGAGAGTAACGTAAGGAAGAGAGTGGTAAAATTAAAAGGCACATGATTCTTAGATAAAATAAAATATTAGATAAACCAAAATAAGACGAGATTGAATGAAACAAGATTAATTAAATGAGAAATAGAAAGAAGAAGAAAGAAAATAGAATAAGTAAATAAAAATAGAAATAAGTTTAGTCAACAAAATTTATTCCTAATTCATCTTCAATGTCTTTTTTAATTTCTTCAGGAGAACTGTTTCCTAAGATTTGAGAAGATTTTACACCTGTCACCACAATCAAAACTCTTATCTTGTTCTTTAAATTTTCATATATCTGAGCTCCCCAAATTATTCTTGCATCCTCATCTAACTTCTCAGATATCTTTTCTACAGCTTTTCTGGTCTCATCTAAGGTAAGGTCTTCTCCTCCGGAAATATTTATCAAAGCACCAGTTGCTCCACTAATATCTACGTCCAGTAAGGGATTATTTATTGCCTTTTCAACAGCTTCTTCAGCTTTATTATTACTATCAGATTCACCTAAACCAATCAGAGCGACGCCACCATCACCCATCACTGCTTTTATATCAGCAAAATCAAGATTCACAAGTCCGGTTTTTGTTACCAATTCAGCAATACCTCTTACTGCGTTTGTTAAAATTTCATCAGCAACCTTAAATGCAGTATTTAAAGGAAGATTTGGTGCTATCTCTAAGAGCTTATCATTTGGTATGACAATCAAGGTATCAACATTTTTCTTTAATTTACTCAGACCATAAAGTGCGTTTTGATATCTACTTTGACCTTCAACTGAAAAAGGCACGGTAACAATTCCAATAGTCAAGGCGTTCATCTTCTTTGAGATTTCCGCAACGACTGGAGCAGAACCAGTACCTGTTCCTCCTCCCAAACCACAGGTTACAAAAACCATATCTGCTCCCTTAAGACTCTCTCTGATTTCCTTCTCATTCTCTCTAGCGGCTTCTTCACCAAGCTTTGGATTTGAGCCAGCTCCCAGTCCCTTGGTTACCTCTTTTCCTACGAGAACCTTTTTTGTTGAATTAGTAAACAATAAATCCTGAGCATCGGTATTTACAGCAATTGTTTCAACACCAACGATTCCGACTTCATTGATTCTACTGATAGTATTACTACCTCCACCACCGCAACCAACAACCTTTATAGTTGCCTGATGTTTCTTTAACAATTCTTCAAGTTCATTATCTATGTGATTTTTCTGTTCTGAACCAGAACCTTGATTTATTCCTTCTTTAATTGTGTTCATTTCTTTTTCAGCATTAGCTCTTTCAGAAGCCGCTTCAATAATCGAATCCATTTCTTCACCCCATACTTATAAGAACAATAATAAAACACATAATAATAAAAATAATAAAAAGAGCATAACCATGATAAAACATACGCTCCTGTAACATTATAACATTTCTTATGATGTTTGCGACAGACGATAAAACACCTAACAATAAAAAATAAATAAAAATATGAAAAGGTCAACATAATAAAAACAAGCAGATAATGAAAGCAACGTGAAAATGGGTTGAAAAAAGTTCAGCTACTCCATATTTATTGGAAATAAAAAAATGTTTTAATATTTAAAATTTTTCATATTTCAATAATTATAGACAAAATGTGGATAAGTTGAAGTTTAAATCAGTATTTTAAAATTAAATTAGTATTTTAAAAACAAGCATACTTTGATAAAAAGATATTAATGATGATAATATAATGAATGATGATAATACGATAATAAATTCAAAATAAATATGCGTTTATTATAAATTTGTGTTGAAATAAAATAATTAGCAATAATATAGTATGAAGATTGTGATGCAATTATAAGCTTTTTATAATAATCTCTTTCAAAACTAATATATAAATGTTTGTTTTTAGGGCTCATGAATCTCTATTGCTATTTTTCAGTGCTGTTTTTTTATTACTTACGAATCCTTAGAATTAATCATTAGAGTTACAGAAGTAATGTTTAATTGATTGTTAAAAATAACTATCAAAAGATAACTATTAAAAAGCAATTATTAAAAAGCAAATATTAGAAGACAATATTAAAAAAAGGTATCCAAAGAAATTGAAATATTGAAAAAATGAAAAATAGAGGAATAGAGAAATAGGAAAGTGATATTAATTAAAAATTAAAAAATTAAAAAAAATTGAATGATTTAAAAATGATTAAATAACAATCTAAACAAATTAAAATAAAACCAAACCTCAAACTGGTAAAAATTCAACAAAAAATAACAAAAGATTTATTAATTGAAAGGGAGACATTAAAGAATATGGGACTTTTTGATAATATGCTAAAAGATGATGAAACTCTTTTTAGGAATTCAGTGGCTCTGGATTATGACTTTGTACCAAAACTAATTCCATTTAGAGAGAATGAGCAAATGGAGATTGCAAGAAGTATAAGACCACTCTTTATGAATCAAAATGGGAAGAACATTATACTATTTGGAAAGTCAGGGATTGGTAAGACAGTTGCAGTTAAACATGTACTTTCAGAACTTGAAGATGAAACTGATGATATTTACCCAATATATATAAACTGTTGGCAAAGAAACACAACATATAAAATAATGCTCTATCTCTGTGAACAATTAGGATATAAATTTACTGCAAATAAGAATACAGAAGAATTATTCTCAGTGATTAAGAAAATAATCAATCAAAAAGCAGGCGTTTTTGTTTTTGACGAAATTGATAAAGCACAGGATTATGATTTTCTTTATAATTTGTTGAATGAGATTTATAGAAAGAGTATTATTCTTATAACAAATTTTAAGGAGTGGATTACAAATATTGATTCAAGAATTAAGTCAAGACTGATTCCAGAAATAATTGAATTTAAACCATACGGATGGGTTGAGACGAGAAAGATACTCGATGAAAGAGTTAAATTAGCATTTTATCCTGATGTTATGGAAAAAGAGGCATTTGATATTATAGTTCAACAAACCTTTGAGATTGAAGATATCCGGGTGGGATTATACTTACTGAGAGAGGCAGGGCTGTTTGCAGAAGAAGAAGGATCCAAGAAAATAAAAGTCACACATGCCATAAAGGCCATTGGAAAGATAGGGGATTTTGAAATCAATAATCTTCAAGAGCTTGATAAGGAATCAAAGGAGCTAATTAAACTAATTAATGAAACGCCTAATCTTAAAACTGGCGAGTTATATGTTATTCACAAGAAAAGGGGCTCAAAGATAAGTTACAAAACATTTCAGAGGAAAATAAAAACACTCAGTGATGCAAAGCTGATAAAGGTTAAAAAAATCAACGGCGGTGCGAATGGTAAAACCTCTATTATTTCTCCAAATAAGATTAAGCCAACGATAGTTAAATCAGATGAAATCAAAAATAAAAATGACATTAATGAGAATAATAAAGAGAAACTAAGTGATGAAGAAAGATTGCGTTTTGAAGGGAATAACGAAGATAAAGATAAAAGCAATAATGATAAGAATAGTTATAGTAAAAACAAGAATCAATTAGATAGCAAAATAAATAGTGTGATTAAGGATAAAACCGACAATGAAATAGATAAGGAAATAAATGATGAGATTAAAAATGCAATCAAATCAAAAAAGCCACTTACAGAATTCTCAAAGGATGAAAGTGAGCTGAATAAGATTAGTAAGGTTTTTGATTCCAACAATAAGGAAAAAAATAAGGAAAAAACAAAGTCAACTTCTGAGAAGAATGTTAATGATAAAGATAAGATTATAAAAAACGAAAACGGAACATTAAAGGGTAGTTTAGATAGCAATAAGGAAAAGAAGAGTAGAGAGAATAACAGCAAAGAGAAAGATAGTAATGATGATAACAATATAAAAGATGATTCTGATAACATAAAGGTAGAGGTTGTTAAAATCAGTGACTTTATTTCTGAAGATGATGAAGATAACAAGAATCCCAAAGATAGTGAAGGTGGTAGAGACAGTGATAAAAAGGAACAGTAAATATTCATAAAAGATTGTTCTTCTTAAAGCTAAAAAATCCAGGATTTCCAATGATAATATGATCAATAATGGGAATGTTAATTAATTTACCTGCCTGTTCGATGACTTCTGTTATTTTAATATCTTCCTTCGAAGGTTCTGGATTTCCAGAGGGATGATTATGAATCAAAACAATAGATACGCTACTATGCTTAATGGCCTCTTTGAAGATTTCTCTTGGATGAATAACTGCTTCGTTAACAGTTCCGATAAAAATCAATTTAGAAGCAATAATATTATTCTTTGAATCTAAAAAAACAGCAAAAACCTGTTCTTGAGTGGCGTTTCTGATTTTTGGAGAAAAAATAGATACAATGTCTTCTGGTTGAGAAATCTTGGTAACTGGTTTTCTATACTGCTCAAACCTCTTACATAATTCAAAGAGTGCCATTATTTGCGATGCTTTTGTGCAACCCACTCCAGAGATTGAAGTTAATTCGTTATAGGACATTTGGCTCAACTCTATAGGGGAATGCTCTGTTAATAGCATCGTTGATAATTCGAGAACATTATGATTTTTTGTACCTGTTCTTAGAATTAATGCCAGTAACTCGTTATTGGATAAAGCAGATGGACCAAGAGATTTTATTTTTTCTCTTGGCCTGTATTCGCTTGCAAATTCCTTTAATCTCATGAATTAATGATGGTTACTGATTTTAAAAAAATTATTTGTTTTTATTCCGTAATAATTGCCATTTTATTCATAATAATTACGAGAAAATAGAAAAGCAGTAATTATATTGTTTTCATTAGTGTAAAGATAAAGAATGTTAGTATAAAGAATCTCAATGTAATGCATATTATTGAAAGAAGGTTAAAGGAACAAAAGAATATAAAATGGGATGTAAAATTAAACATAAAATGAAACATAGAATCAAAGACAGAAATCAAGAGAATATAAAAACTTTGAAATTAACCTAAGAATTGACCTAATTTTTATTTCTTATTTATAATCTCTTTAATTGTCTGCAAATGATTGGCAATATCCTTTCCCTTTTTAGTTAGAGAAAGCAGCTTAATGCGACCATGTTTGTTAAAGACAATTAAACCGCCATTCTCCATTTCCTTTAATATTTTAACAACATGAGAATAAGTACAATCAACTTTTTTTGCTAAGATAGAGGCATAAGTTTCCCCTTTCATTTTATTTAATTGTATTAACATTTCACACGGTTTCTCTCTAAGCAGAGAACCATAAATAGTTTTCTCTGATTCTGTTTCAGCCATTATAGTAACACCTCCCTTTGTAAAAATTATAAAAGATTGAAATTATAAAAATGATAC
>CAZZHT010000071.1:1233-6341 GCA_964653825.1 uncultured Methanosarcinales archaeon | reverse complement strand
ATAATCACTTTGATTATTTATGTTATTCCTATTATTTCTGTATCGTTTTTTATTATTCCTTACTATTTATTTCTACAGCTCTTAATTGAAACCAAAAGAAAAACCACCAAATACAAAAAAACAAAGAAAAAAATAAAAACAAACCCTAAAATAATGATTTTTATTTCTACTCTCAGATAATATCTCTCTAATATTTTTTAAGTTATTCTTATTCTTTTATTAAATCCATTACTTTAGATTCTACTTCTTTTTCTTATCTTCTTCAGGTAATAACTCGCTTATAATTGTACCATCAATCTTCTCTTCTTTAAGTCTCTTTCTAATTTCAGCAGGAGTTTTACCTTCCATTTCTTTAATAATTGCATTGGCTCTCTTCATCATTTCCTCATGTTCCTTCTCGATCTTTGCCTGTAATTCATCTTTCTCTTTCTCAAGTTTCTCTAATTCTTCCTTTGTAAGCTCTGTTTTTCCTGACTTTATAGTATCAACATACTTTCCTTCATTGATTTCTTCAATTACTTTGTGAGCATCTTTACCTTCGACAAGAACACCCATTGACTGACAGGTTCCGAGAATCTCCTTTACTCTGCTGACAATATCCTTCCCTAACAGAGCAGACTCCTTCATTTTAGCAACTTTAACAATCTGCTGTATTTTAAGATCTGCAACCTTATCATTAATCTGATCTGAAGAGCCCTTTTGAATGCCTGCTTCCTTCTTTATTAATTCAGAGCTAGGAGGTGTTCCTATCTCAACTGTAAACTGCTTTGTAGTTGTATCAACTGTTACAATTGCAGGCACTTGCATACCCTTAAACTCTTTCGTTTTATTATTAATCTCACTAACTACTTGACCAATATTTACTCCTAATGGCCCTAATGCAGGACCAAGTGGAGGTGCTGCTGTTGCTTTTCCACCTTCGATTAAAACCCTTACGGTTGTCTTAGCCATTCTTTATTCCTCCAATTTTATAACATTATAATTCCTTGATAATATTATTAATAACACTATGCTGGACTTAGCTTCTTTTGATTTTCTGATTCCTTTTCTTCCTTTTCCATTTGACTTGAGGATTCCCTTACAACTTCAAGAGGTAACTTCCCTGCCTTGAACTCCATTTCCGCAATACTTATAGGATTATAATGAATCTTCTCAAGCTCCTTTTTTGTAATTTTTACCTTATAGTGGGCTCCCATTGATATCTCTAATGCCCTTGCCCCAATTAACCTTGCAATTTCATATCTTGTGAGTTTTTCCATGATTAACACCTTTAAAATCTTATGAAGCATACATAATCAATTAAATGATTAGAGTAAATTATCTAATTATTATCCAATTTATTATCTTAGATAACCTTTTTGATGAATACAAGCCATATAAAATGTCACTGGAATATCAATTCATGAAATTCGTAAAATAGTAATCAACAATGAATATAACCTATAAAAAAATACAATATATCACGATATATTATATAAAATCCTAAAACTTACATTTAAGATACTTGAAGATGATAATATTCGCAATAAAAACAAAAGTAAATCCAGTTTTTAATATGGATAATTATGCAAACTCAAATTGCAGGGTAAAATGCGAAATCTCCGATTGCTTTTATATGGTTCTTACAAATCATTTATATTATTTCCTATTGTTCTAAAAATAAATTAAAAAAATAAAAGGGTAAAAACCAATAAACAAAAAACAATTTTAAAAACCAATTATTTTAAATTACTTATTTTAGATTGACTTTTCCCTTAATAAATTCTCTTACCTTGTTACTATTATCAATACATAAATCAACAATCTCTAATAATTCCTTACTTTCCATCTCCTTAGCTCCACCTTTCTGCATAGCACATATTGTGTTTGGTTCATATGAAGTTATTGTCATTCTGTAATCTACAAAAGGTTCTTCGCTTGATGTAGGATCTAAGATTTTATAGTCACCTATTTTATAAACTGTCGTTGGTATTGGAATATTCATGATTGGTAATCTCTCTTCTGTTTTATGGTAATAATCCACAAGACCCTCATCGTTATGTGCAGGTAATTTGGTATCCATCAATGCCAATATCGCTGCAATACCTGAGGCATCAATTAAATTACCGTCATCGTTGACAATATTTATATCAACTGCTACAATCCAAACATACTCCTTTTCCTTAATACATAATTTTTTTACGTCTAACGCAGGTGCTTCTCTTAAACCACGATCCACAATCCTTGCCAGCTCAATTGACTCTCTACTTGGAGGACCTGCTTCGAAATCAGGAGATGCAATAGGAGATAATTCCGCATTAACCATTAAAACACCTTCATCCGGAGAATCAGAGTAAGGTGTTCCAATCGACATTTTCACACCCGCAATAACATGGGTCTCACCTAAGAAAACCTCTGCTGAACCTTCCGCAGTACCTGAAACACCTAAGTTAAACCTCAATTCTCTTAGGCCTAACAAACCTCTGCCGTCAAATCGTAGATTTTCATTGAAATACTTTAAGATATGCTGATTGTTTTTACTCATTATTATCACCTTCTGTTAAATAAGTCGCTTTAAGCGCATTTTTCTGTGCTTCATATACCTTGTCCATAGCTTTCTTTGCTTTTTCAATAGCTTCAGCAAACATCTCCTTTGAGATTTGTCCATCCATTTGAAGTAACGTTATCTCTTTATCTCTATGTATCATTGCAAAGGGTATATCTGAAACTGGTCCGCCTTCATAGGATTCTTCTCCATAACATAAATCTACCACTACTTTATCATCAACCCTTCCAACAGCTATAGCTGATACCATATCTTTCATAGGTATTCCTGCGTCTGCTAATGCAATTGCAGCAGCATCAATCCCTGCACAGCGGGTACCTGCATCTGTTTGTGGTAATGAAATGTAAATATCAACCACGCTATTTGGATAATCACTAAGATCCAAAACAGGTAAAAGAGCATTTTCTGTTACCATTTCGATTTCATGAGCTCTTCTATTCGGGCCTGGTCTCACCCTATCCCCCTTTCCTGAGAAAGGCATCATACTGTAATGGCATCTCAAAACTGCACCAGTATGGCTTTGAAGATGCCTTGGTAGTGACCTTGGTCCATACACTGTGGCATAAGCAACAGTATTTCCAGTTCTAAAATAAGCACTACCATCAGCTCTCTCTATCACATGAGCTCGTGCTTCTATCTCTCGGAGTTCTTCAAAACCCCTTCCATCAACTCGTTTATCATAAGTCATATTATCATCACCTTCATTTATTTATTCTGATTTTATTAATCCTTACTATCTTTTCCATTATTTTCTTCCTTATCGTTATTTGGCTTATTACTATCTTCACCAATATTTTCCTTAAGGAACTCATGTATCCTGTCAGTCAAACCGGAGGTATGAGCTTCAGCTTCAATCTTTCTTATTGCTTTAGTAGCAATGATTTCCATTTCTGGATCTCCGTTTATCCATACCTTGCCATTTTGACCAACAACAATTTTACACTTTGTCATGTCCTTAATGGTATTAATCATAGACCCCTTTTTTCCAATGATTCTTGGAACCTTTGTTGGAGTTACTTTAATTAATCTTCCGCCATAAATCTTCTTTAACCCTGGGCCCTTCATTGTTAGATCAATAAGCATCTGAGTAGTAACATTGGTTACCTTAACTAAAACCACATCATCTATATCTAATATTCTACGAAGGTCATCGCCCTTTTGTACATACTCATTGACAGCATCTCTCACAGATAACATTGCCTCTGACGGTGCTCCGATGTCAACCCTCCAACCTGATAAAAGTACATCACTTACTATTCCTATAACCACATCTCCCTTCTGTGGAAGATAAGGACCAACGAGAGGGATTACCTTAATCAATCTCCCTTCAAGGTTTATAAGTCCTACCTTTGACGAATAAATGTTTTCTCCTTCCCTATAAGTTGAGCCAGATGGAAGAAGATCCATTCCCTTCCCAAGGAGCTCACCTGGAATAACGACATCTTTATTTTTTACATAGATTTCACTCATTTTAAATACCTCTTTTTTTCTTTTCCATGATTTAATGATTAGCAAAAATAAACAGTAATTGCCAATATTTTATTGATTCAGATAATTTATTTAAATTTATTCATTATCATTTGATTATCATTGTTTGTTTAATCCTGATACCCCCAATTAAATTCATAGTATCTTTTATAATCCATTCATCTGACCTATCTTAAGTTGTTGATTAGCATACTGTTTTTATGATTGTGTTCATTTTTTGATTTCTTTTATAATGGCCTCACCCTTTGTTTTAGATTCGATTTGTTCTAAAAACTCCTCTTTTAATCCACCAGGGAGTTTTACATCAACAAAGAGCGAACCATCTTCAAGCCATTTTTCTTTCATCTCTGTAGCGTATTTCTTAAGCGTGGAATAAACCTTTCCTGCTGATATTGCTGAAACTGTAATTGAATACTCAGCAACATCTATCTTAATTGGGATAATATACTTTAACTTATCAATAATCTTTAGAATCTGTTCTTCTTCTGATTTTAATGGATCAATATGAATCTTTGCTTCATTCATAGCATTTTCGATCCTGGATGGTGGATGAGGAAGCTTTGTTGTGGGGTCTATTGCATTTGTGTGTATGTAGTCAATAATTCTTCTCTTTTTATCCTCAATCATCTTTTTTCGGTACTCTTCATTGAATTGTATTTTTCCTTCTTTAAGGATCTTATCGGCAACAACATTAAAATCATCTGTTCCAAAAACCTGTTTAATCTTTACTTCTGATGATCTTAAACCCTTATTTGCATCACTGAAAATAGCTTCACTGCTGACGACCTCTCTAAGAGTAACGGGTTCACCCTTAACATACTTTAAGGCCAAATCAGGGTCAATCACAATTTCAAATCGTTCTCCACCCTTTTTAAGCCAGGCAACATTAAAGCTTACTTTTTCCTTACCAAAATCTCCCTTATTGAACCCCATTTGAATCATCTCGAAAGCGCTTTTTAAAAAGTAATTAATATATCTTAAATATTACTCTCTTAAATATTAAAAATATTATAAATTTCCATAATCATTATCCTTACAATCACTCCTTAAAAAAAATAATATCAAAATAAAACAT
>CAZZHT010000071.1:0-1133 GCA_964653825.1 uncultured Methanosarcinales archaeon | reverse complement strand
GATGGTTTATCCTTCATATCAACTCCACCAATGAGTAGAGAAACTCCAAATGGTCTCAAACCTCCCGATTGAGTTGTTGACTGATTCAGAGCACAAATATCCTTGACAACACTCAAAACATCAATAGGAGTATCATAAGTGACTCTGTGTTGTTGAGCTACGAGTTGTGCTCTTTCTATCAGAACTCTTGCATCAGAGATGATACCTGAAGCAGTAGCACCAATGTGAGAATCAATTTCAAAAATCTTTTCAACTTCCTCTGCGACAACAAGAGGATCTACAATTCTCTTATCTGTTACGAATACAACTCCATCTTTACACGTAAGGCCTATAGCTGTAGAACCTTGGCTTACTGTCTTTTTTGCATACTCAACCTGCAATAATCTTCCCTCAGGACTGAATAAAGTTATAGCCCTATCATATCCCATCATTTGATGCTCTTCTATATTCATACTTTCACCTCATACATGAATTATCAAAAAATTTATCGAAACTCATAACTTTTTATTTACTAATTGCCTCTATTGTTTGTTAACTGTTTATTACTAATAATATTTTTATTAATAATTTTCATAGTACTAGTAATTTTTAATACTGTTTTATTGTTTAATAATTGTAGTTTATTATATTTCATTATATTTTACTGTATCCACATTAAATTTTTTATTACTTCTTTATCTCTTTCCTTATTTTTTTATCTCCTCGTTATTTACAGTTTATAACAATTCTTTTACTAAATCTATCTATATCCTTTTCATGATTCCCTTATGATTCAATTACCAAATTTATTATTCAATTATTTGATTATCTAATTATTCTCATAATCATTATTCATAGCAGAGCAGAGCACTAGACAGCTTTCTGTTGTCTAATTTTTTGATTAATAATACTCTTTATTTTATTAAGAGTCCCTGAAGTATATATTGGATTTACGATTATTTTCTCATGATTACTTCTATTATTATTTGTTACACCTTTATTTGTACTTGTTATCAATGACATTGCAAACTTAACGTAATCCTCATATGACCTATTACACTGTATTATCATGTATTTATTATTATTAATTTTACCATTACTACTTCTCTTCATCTTATCATTACTGTTTATTATTTTATTGTTGATTATATTAT
>CAZZHT010000070.1:0-6430 GCA_964653825.1 uncultured Methanosarcinales archaeon | reverse complement strand
ATCTAAATTGAAATATAATATAATACAATACAATATATATTATATCAAGGAAGTATTATTATGAAACAGTATCATTATGAAATTATTACTAAGGTAGTTGTGACCTGTTGTGTTTAATATTGATAAAGAGAGGAAAATTGAAATATTGTGATAAAACTAAAAAAGGCAAGAAATGATATGGGACTTATTCGTGTTTTCACTAAAGAACCTCAGAAGGAGGGGGATAAAGTCAATTCTAACAATTGTTGGAATATTCATAGGTATCGCAGCAGTAACGGCTCTTATTACTTTGAGTCAGGGAATGGAGAGTGCAGTATACGCTGGTTTTAATAGATTGGGAAATAATAAGCTCTTTATCACTCCTGGAATTAGTTCTTCAATGATGGGTATGGTCTCTTCTAATTTGGGAGCTATTTTGGATAATAGCGATTTAAATGAAATTAAAAAAGTCAATGGTATCGAAGAAGTTTCAGGAATTATGACATCATCAGGAATTGCTTCGTTTAAAAATATAGAAAAGAGAGTAAGCATTGATGGAATATCAACTGATAATAAAGCGCTTTCTGTTATTAAAGGTTCGTATCTTCCAGATATTTTGATAGGACAGGATTTTAGAAGTGGTAGTCATAATATTGCTATCTTAGGATATTCTGTTTATAGTAATATCTTTAAGAAGAAGATAGGTGTTGGTAGAAAGATAAAAATAAACGGGAACTATTTTAAGGTGGTTGGAGTATATGAGAAGAGTGGCAACCCTACTTTAGATAGACTTGTTTTTATTGATCAAGATTCTGCTAAAAAATTGTTTAACTTTGATAAGATAGGGTATGCGACCATCATTGCACAGGTTAGTCCTAATATGGATATTGATGAGGTAAAGGATAGAGTAATAGCGGTTGAGAGAAAGCACAGGAATGTGAAGGAAAAAAATCAAGATTTTACAGTTAAAACCTCAAAGAATGTCTTAGAATCATTCCAGAATATTCTCTTGGTTATGGAAGTGCTACTTATAGGAATTGCATCTATTTCTTTGATAGTTGGTGGTGTTGGTATAATGAACAATATGTATACCTCTGTCTTAGAGAGAACAAAAATGATTGGTATTTTGAAGGCCATTGGCGCAAGAAACTCAGATGTTTTTACTCTATTTTTCTTTGAATCAAGCCTGTTAGGGTTATCCGGAGGTATTATTGGAGTTGCAATAGGATTGTTCTCATCGTGGTTAGTTCAAATTGCTGCAATTCAGATGAATATTACTCTGTTAAAATTGAGTATTAATTGGATTTATATAATTGCAATATTGCTATTTTCTTCAGGATTTGGCATACTCTTTGGTATAACTCCAGCTATGAGGGCTGCGAAACTAAATCCAACAGAAGCATTGAGATATGAATAGAAATTCCATACAAAGAAAATTAACTAAAAAATAAAAACAGTTATAGAAGATTAACAAAAATCCACAATTACATAATCCTTTCAAAGATTTTAACAACTGGACTTGTTCTATATCGTTCAGTGATAATCATAATGCCTGGTTTAAAATGCCTAAGATTTAAGTTTTGAGATCCAATAATTTTATCTTTCACATTAAATGCAGTTACTTTTTCGTTCTTTCTACCTACATTAATAGTTCTTCCAACCAATTGTTCACAAGAAAACCTACTCCCATGCTCAAAAAAATGGCTAGCATAAGTTACATAATACAAACTACCTGATTTTGTTTCAGCAATAAATTCTTTTACCATTTAAATTCACCTCAAAGCATTTTTATTTAGACAAACATCTCACACAGTAATTTATAAATATTGTGGAAATACAAAAGATATATTAAGAAACCGCATTATAAGATTAAAATAATCAAAAAAGAATAACTAATCTAACAAATTGTTTATTTTACTTATTTATAGAATTTTATAATTCATATGATTAAACACGCACGGGTACCCGCACAAGAAACCACAACATTTGGAACACTTCCATATTAACTAGTTCTTATTAAATCATGGCAAATTTTTACATTTCAGATACCCTGAAAATGATATTTTAATCTTTCGCTTTTGAACCATCCCTTTTTTGCCGTTTATTTATAAAGTTGGTACCAAAAAATCAATGATTACCATCAGATTTCATGATAACATAAAAAGACTCATTTCTAACAGAAAAGAAAGACCACTTATATCCTAATCGATTAAGCATTCTCTCAATCCATCCTCTTTTTGGGAAATTCATTTCCCTTTCTGATACTGTTTTTGTTGAGAAGCTAACGATAATACATTTAGCGTTAATTCCTCTTATGAACTTTTCAGCTAATTTATGGCCCTTTGTTTCAAAAATATCTATTACCTTAAATAGAAACACTAGGTCAAAACCCTTTATAATGTCTTCTCTGAACTCCTGGGGTATTTTATCAAGATTTTTGGTTGATGTTTTTTTGCTTGATATTAATTCAAGGGCATCTGTTGCGTTATAAACAATAGCCCTTAGATTTATTTTATTTGGTTTTATTTTCTTTGATTTAACTGGGTTTTTGGAATCGATGGTATGAACATTACTACTTTCCAAAATGATATTCCATTTCTCTGAGACCCTATTTATTATGTTGATTTCTGATTTATTTATATCTAGGGCAAGGTATCTCTTTCCAGCAAAATAGTTTGGATAAAGAAAGGTACTTATGGGATTTAAACCGCATCCAATGTCTACGATGCTTTGGACGTTATTACATTCATTGAAAATAAATTTATAAATGGAATCATAAAAGGGTAATCGTTCATCACTTGATTTGTGAGTTTTCAAGAGTTCAACAACGATATCATTGAAAACAGTCGTATCAAGAGTGATGTCTCTCTTATCTTCATTAGGTTTACATTGACTTTTGTTCTGTTTATATTGTCCTTTAGTATTTAAGAAGAGCTCGTTCAATAGTTTCAGAAGATTTTCTCTTTTGTTTATGTTATTCTCATAGACAATATGGCTTTTTCTTATTTTTGATCTTATTTCTTTGATAACTTGCTTGAAGCTACTGCTCTTGCTAACTCTTGCGCATTTTTGTTCATCACTGAAGTTACTAAAAATAATGGAGCTCTTTTTAAGGAGTGAGAAAAACTTTTGATTCTTTCGAATGAGAATATTGATGATATTAACAATGAAATCGTAATCTAAATCTCTGTAAGAAGGGTTCTGTTTGACCTTGGAAACCACACAGTAAAGAAAATTCTCATTGAATTCATAACCGTTGAACTTCATATGAAAATGAAAGAGAGCGTTATTTAAATTATTTGTTTTCTTATTTGTAAATTTTGGTTTGATTGGTGGTGTTTATAGTTGTTTATGGTAAATTATTTCTTGATAAAAAGTAGTATCTTTGGGTTGGATTATTAGGTGTTGGTTTCAATTAGAAAATCTTTTAAATAAGAGTAATTTCCATACTTCATTATAATGAGTATTTGAAAGTGAAGTTCGGCTGTTAGTTGAGAGCTCTTTGTTTTTATTGCTTTGATTAGGGACCCGTTGTCTAGTGGCTATGATGTCGCCTTTACACGGCGGAGGTCCCCGGTTCGAATCCGGGCGGGTCCATTTTTTTGTCTCGTTTGATATTGATAAATGATTTAACAAGAAGTCAATGCAATTACATGAGATAATAGGTGTAAGATTGTATCATAACTCTTTATAACAAGTTCTTGATTTCGTTTATTTTTCTATTATTTTTATGATAACTGAGTTTTTTATTTTCTTTTAATCAATCCTTTTGTAATATCTCTCAATAGGACTTTATCACTTTTTTCTAAACCAAGGAGAACAAGTGCAGCAAAATACACAACAGTTGCAATAGGAACAAGATAGAATAAAGACCATTGTTTTATGAAATAAATCGAAGCAACCATTACAAGAGATGCAATAAGGGGCTTGTAACTCCATTTGAGTATATTTGTTTTAACTATGTTTCGATTAGTGTATCTTATCATGAATATCAGCATAGTGGCATAGCTTACAAGAGTTGCAATCCCTGCCCCATACAAACTAAAGTAAGGAATTAAAATAAAATTTAAAATGGTATCAATTCCAGCACCTATCCCAGTGATGTATGCAAATATCTTTTGATCCTTAGAAGAGATAAGGTTTCCATATATTATTGAGAAAATCACGAAGAATTCAACGATGATAAGAATTTTAAATGAGATAGCGGATTCAATAGAGTTAAAATGGTAAATTAATTGAAGGATTCTGTATGAGAATAATAACACCATAAATATAGTTGGGATAATGATTATCATGGAGAATCGAGAAATTGAATCAAAAAACGTTTTTAAATTCTTTTTGTCTTTCTCAACTAACCTTGAAAATGATGGGAATCCAAAGTACATTAAGACGGTGGGAACAATAGTTATTATATCAATTAATTTATATCCTGAGGAATACCATCCAACAATCTTGCTACCTTTCATGAAGTAGAGCATAATGGAATCTAATCGCTGGAAGACAAATGAAAAGGTGGATATTAAGAGAAAAGGTAATGCTCTAATAATCATTGATAAAGCATATTTCTGATTATTTCTTATTAGTTTTAAGTTAAGTTTGAAATATCTCTTGCCATAAACAAATGTAATTATGTCAGCTATTAAGTTAGATGCTAAAAGAGAAAGGATAAACCATAGTAAACTCTTAAAGAATATCAAGAAAAATCCACCAACAGTAAGAGCAATGATTCTTTCACTGAATCTAGAAAGTGAAAGTACTTTACCTTGATTTTTGACTCTAAGAATACTTTGATAAACTCCAGTAAAAGAATTAAATGTATAGATAATACCTACAATGATTAAACCTATGAATATTGATGAGTTACTCTTTAAAAAGTATGAGACAAGTAGAAAGAGCAAGAATGTCAGTGAGACAAGTATTATCTTCAGGTAAATTAAAACTGAGAGATAATGGTTGGCGTCAGAAAAATCCTTGGATAATTCTTTTATTAAAAGAGCAGAAAGACCTAAATCTGCCATGATAAAAAAGAGGCCTACAAACGAGAACAAGAAGGAGTAATCTCCTAATCCACTTGCTCCTAATTCCCGTGATATCAAAACAATGATAATATAAGAGATGATACTATTGATTATTTGAGTGGCTCCTATCCATGCGGTATTAACTATATACTCCTTTTTAAGGCTCATGGGGATAATGTAAATTCATTAACTTTTTATATTTATTTGTTTTTAATTGAAATAGGAAAGTAAGATGGAAAATGAAAGTGATTTGAAAGTGAATATGAAAAGAAGAGATGAAGTTAGAGATAAAAAACTTGTGGATAATTATAAGAAGCTGAATTTCTGTACAGCAGGTTCACCAATATCAACTAAACCCTCTGGGACTCTCAATGGTCTAAAAAGGTTGAAAGAGCTGGGATTAGATGGGTTGGAACTTGAGTTTGTGAGAGGAATCAGAATGAAACCGGAACTTGCTAAAAGAATTAATGTTAAGCGAGAAGAGTTGGGTTTAGAATTGACTGCTCATGCTCCTTATTATATTAATCTGAATTCTCATGATGAATCAAAAAGAATTACAAGTATGAAACATATTATTAATACTGCGAGGATTGCATATCTTGCAGGTGCGAAATCAATTACTTTTCATGCTGGCTATTATCTCAAGGATGACAAAGAGATAGTTTTTGAAAGAATTAGGGATGGATTAAAGCAAATAGTTTCTGAATTAAATGATGAGAACATCCATATTTGGATAAGACCAGAATTAACTGGAAAAACAACACAGTTTGGTTGCCTGAGAGAATTAATAAGGATTAGTCAAGAGGTTGAGATGGTTATGCCTTGTATAGATTTTGCACATTACTATGCGAGGTCATTAGGAAAATATAACTCTTACGAGGATTTTGCAAGGATTTTTGAAGAGATTGAAAAGGGGCTCGGAAAGAAGGCATTGTCAAATATGCATATGCACTTCTCTGGCATCGAGTTTGGTAACGGGGGTGAAAAGAGACATCTAACATTAGGAAATTCAGAATTTAATTACAAGGCCTTGGCAAAGGCATTAAAGGATTATGAGATAAAGGGGGTGTTGATTTCGGAGAGTCCTGTGATTGAATTAGATGCTCTTTTGATGAAGCAGGTTTATAGTCAAATGTAATAATTGCTAGATTTAATATTTGTTAGATTAATATTTGTGAGGGGTAATTGTTGTCGGATGTAATAGTTGTCAGGTGTGATGTCTGTCGAATATAATATTTGTTAGATGTAACAATTGTTGAAGGTAATAATAGTTCGGAGGTAATAAATTGGTATCTTTTGTGGTTTGATTAACTTAATATCTTAGTGACTTAATAGCTTAATAATTTAGAAACTTAGTAATTTAATAGCTTGTATCTGTATCTTAATGGCTTAGTATAACTTAATAATTTAATAGCTTAATAGCTTAGTAATTC
>CAZZHT010000069.1:0-6442 GCA_964653825.1 uncultured Methanosarcinales archaeon | reverse complement strand
TTATCAGTTCAGCAGCAGCCTCACTATCAGGGTACTCTGTTTTCGCCTCTGCAAAAAGACAGCAGTGTGGAATCTCACTACTTTTCAACAACAAACTCCCACTAACACCCATAACAACTCCCTCTTTTATAGGTTTATAACCCTTTTCCTTGAGTGTTTTTTCAGTTTCAGTATTCTTTGTGAAGTAAAAGACAGGCACCGTCTTTTTTTTAGATTCCTGAGATTCATCAGGCACCTCTCCCGCAATCTTATCTTTGAGAATCTGATTAAGAGCATTTTGAGAAGGAACATGAACCCCCTCTAAGCTGATAATCTCTTTTGCCTTTGTTAGCTTTGCTAATTCAATCACATCATTAGCAATATCCCACTCAGAGCCAGGAACAACATAGAGACCCTCTAATACAATAGTATTCCTTGCTTTTGAGTAAAAGATACTCATCGGATAAATAATCCTTGATTGATGAATAGTTGCTATTGCCGGCTGTTTTGGTAGAAATATCTTTCCAATCAACTTCGCATCAAGGTGATCTACAAGAAACTCTGTAGTAATACTACCAACAAGCCCATAACCAGGAAATCCCTCTATTATTGTAACATTCTTTGGTTTTTCATATAGTTCTAAAGTCATTTTTTACCCCTTCCAAACTTATTTAATTATTTTAATGATTTTCTCCACCATATTGGTGTCTGTCATATTTATAACATTTATCATTTTTATCATATTTTTCAGATAATATTCATCAAAAATAATATTCATCATATTACTTATATTATCATTTACTCTTAGAATCTTACCTGAGGCATACTTTTAAAGTTTCCTTTTACCTCTTCAGTGAATACCTTAAAGCATAATTCGAACACAATAAATACAATTTCTGAGAGTAATAAATACTATAAACACTCAAGATACCATTAAAGAGAGTAAAGTATCATTAAAGAGAGTATCGCAAAGCATAGAACCTTAGAGATAAGACATTAATGGATTATATCAAAAGTTATTACCAAAAAACACACATTCTCAAGAGCAAATTCCTAAAAACCACACAAGACACTTACTTTATAAAAGACAGTTATTTTCTACAATAGTTCTCTTTTGAAGATAGTTTTAAACAACAACGATAGTCTTAAAGATAGTTGTATATTTAGAATTATCTATTAATTTTTTATTGCTTTTACTCATTCAAAAGATCCTGAGCCCCCTTTTCAACTTCAAGTGTATTCTTAGCTCCACAATATGGGCATACGAGAGGTATTTTATCTTTCTTAGTAGTAAACCTATATCCGCAGTTTGAACATCTTAAGTGTAACATAATAGTACTTATGGATTAATTCATATATAAATTTTTCGTTGTTTCTAACTCTTCTTAGTTTTCTATTGAGAAATGAACTATCATCATACATTAAATAAAAAAATATTTAAATAAAACAAAAAAGCAAGCAATTATGAAAGTAAGCACAAAAAAAACAGTGATAGAAACAAAAAAGAAGAAAACAGGAATCATTAAGAGAACAATTGATTTTTCGGACTTCTTTACAAAGGGCCTCTTTATGGGCTCAGCAGATATCGTCCCAGGCATATCAGGAGGGACTATTGCCTTAATTGTAGGAATTTATGAGAGATTAATAGAAGCAATAAAGGGCTTAAATCTAAAATTTCTCATACCATTCGCAAAGTATCTAATCCTATTATTTTCAAACAAGAGAGATAAAAGAAGAGAATATCTAAAAGAAAGCAGCAAATGGTTCTTCGCGATGGACTGGGAGCTATTAGTTCCACTATTAATTGGAGACGCAACGGCATTGATTATAGGAGCTAAGTTAATAAAGAATCTATTCAAAACTCATCCTATTGCAATATACTCATTTTTTATAGGTCTCATAATAATTTCAATTAAGGTTTTAGCGAAAAAGATTAACCACTTCGACATAAGAGTCATCATATCCATTCTCACAGGGGTCTTCATAGGAATAGTCATTGCTCTCCTTAGCAGTTTAAATGCTTCTCACACCTTACCCCTCATATTCTTATCAGGATTAATAGCAATCTGTGCAATGATCCTACCAGGCATTTCTGGATCTTACATTCTGATAATTCTTGGACAGTACAAGTACATGCTTGGTGTTCTAAACAAAATAACAAATCCAACAAACATGATTATTGCATCAGTATTTATTATCGGAGCTCTCATTGGCTTAGTATCGTTTTCATGGCTTATAGCATATTTAATGAAAAAATACTATCACGTCACAATGGGCTTTCTTGTTGGTCTAATGCTTGGAGGACTAACTTCCCCAATAATAATCATTTACAACACAATAAAAAAAGCTACAACTACAATTCCTCTCTCAGAAATAATCCTAAGTATCGTCCTGTTTGTTATCGGGATGATAATTGTAGAAATCTTATATAGAGTTGACAAAAAATACAACATCAACAAGGAATAAAATAGGATAAAGAATAAAAGAGATAAGTAGCAACAATAGACAAAGTAAAAAAACACAGAATCAAATAATACTAATTTGAAGAATACACTTATTTAAAGAATAGTGATTTTCATATCAATCCATTACTCTTTCTCTCAGATTCTTTAGCAATCCTCCTATATTTTCCATATTTATCTTCAAGAGAAAACTTCGGAGGTTCTGGAGTAACACACTTACCACCACAAATTGGACATGTCTCACTTAAGAAATAATTTCCACACTTCTCGCATTTCAAAATCTTAACGCTCATAAATAAAAGAAACAACGTAGTATCTTTTAAAGCTTTTGATTAACTAACAGAAACTATTAAAATTTCAAATAGCTTATTATTTTAAAGTGTTAATATTAGAATATTGGAACCAAAGAAAGTTTAATAAATAAAAACAAAAGACACAGTTACAAAGGGGTCATGGTATAACTTGGCTATTATTGGGCCTTCGGGGGGCTCAGATCGGGGTTCGAATCCTCGTGGCCCCATGAAAATTAAAATCCAATAACATCTAAAAATCTCAAAAGCGCAGAGATAAAATATCAAATAAAAAACAAAAGAAATATAAACATTCTCATCAACACAGATAAACAAGCACAAGAAGGGTGGGGAAAGTGGTTAATGAAAGAAGCAAAAGCAATGAGAAAAACATACATCAAAACGAAGACGGAGAAATAGTTCTTGAGCATCAGAAATGCCCTATATGCAACACAGATAACCTCGTCATGATTGAAAAAGACATTGATATACCTCATTTTGGAAGAACATCCTTATTTTCTATGTACTGCACTAATTGTTCATACCATAAAGCTGATATTGAATCCCTTGAAAAGCATCCTCCAACAGAATATGATTTTGAGATTTCAACCCCTGAGGATCTCAATGTTAGAGTCGTTAAGTCAAGTACAGCAGAGGTAATATTTGGAAGAGTTGGTAAGATAGAATCAGGTGTTGGCTCCAATGGTTATATAACTAATATTGAAGGTCTAATCAACAGAATGGAATCAATATTGGAAGACATGTTAAACAATGATGAATACGAGGACAAAAAAAAGATAAAAGCCCACCTAAAGAAGCTGAGGAGAGTTAAGTCGGGCTTTGAGTCAATGACCATTAAAATAAAAGATGAAAATGGAAACTCAGCAATTCTCTCTGATAAAGCAGTAAAAAAGCCATTGAAAACAAAACAAAAAAAGAACTAATAAAATATTAATATTAACAAAGTACTAAATAAAATTTTAACAAAATATCACTAAAATAATTAAGAATAAATTATTTGTAAAAAAGGGTCTAATTAATTAAAGAGATATTTAAAATCGCACTTAAACAATAATCTTTAAAATTTAAAAATCTTAAAATCAAAAGGGGGTAATAATGAACTATAAAGAGTATCTAGATTATTTGATAAACATCTCAGAAACAATCACAGAGGGTTATGAACTAACAAAAAACTTTAGGATGATCCTAGATATTGATAGGATTGCCTTTGTAGGTGTTGGTGACTCAAGCATCGTTGGTAAAATAATGATAAATCTCTTTGGTAGAGAGAAAGATATCTATCAGATAAATGATTATCACTTACCTAAATTCTTTGATTCAAAAACCCTGTTGTTTTTAATATCGTATGAAGGAAACGATGAAGAAGTTCTTTACGCCTTAAAAGATGGATTGAGACAGAACTGTAGAATGATAGCAGTAACCTCAGGAGGAAAACTCAATGAAATTGCATTTAAAGATAATATAAAAACAATAAATTTACCAAAAAATATAAACTCGTCTCTTTCATTATACTATTCGTTCTTTTCAATACTGAGAGTTCTTACAAATCTTAACATCATAGATGACCACACTCCAGAGGTTGAAGGGTTATCGAACGTACTCATGCACAAATCAAATGACAAGTCAGCAAAGATTCTAAGTGAAAAAATAGGTGATAAGATACCTCTAATCTACATTCCAAACAAATTTGATTCCATTGCCTACAGGTGGAAAACTCAATTCAACAAAATAGGAAAAATAAGTAGCTTTACGAATACAATCCCCGAAATGAACCACAACGAAATAATGAGTTACTCATTTGAAAACCCAGATTTTTTCGTAATATTTCTAAGAGATGAAAACCTTGAATTAAGAATCAAAAAGAGAATCGGAATCTCAAAGGACATAATAAAGAGATCCTGCCCTGTACTTGAGATAGAAATCAAGGGCAAATCAAATCTTGCAAAGATATTCAGTGCCATAAACCTTGGAGACCTAACAGCAGTTTATATGTCTTTAAACAAAAACATAAATCCACTATCCTTTAATATTCTAGAAGAACTTAATACCAGATTAAAAAAGGATTTTATATTTTACTAAGATAAAACTCCTATAAACCAAGAAATTTTTGTCATGAGATTGTAAGATTTTTAGATTATGACCATTTAAATTGTAAAGATGTGATAATAAATGAGCTTGTCGTTGGGTATTGATATTGGAGGAACTACAATAAAAGCAGGTCTCATTAATGACAGTAAAATAATTATAAAAAAAGAAATTAGCACACCAGACGACAAGAGAGAATTTCAGAATAGGATTATTGAAATCACTTCAGAATTAACGACTTTTTCAAAAGAGAAATTGAAAAAGCTACCCAAATTTATAGGCATCGGTTCCCCAGGTCCATCAGATTACTTTCATGGAATCATTAACATAAATAATAGGGAATTAAAGAACATAAACCTTACAAAAATTCTAAAACCCTTTAATAAGAAAATAATTATCAATAATGATGCAAATGTATTCACATTATACCACAGCATTCTCGGTCCTGGTGAAAAATACAGCATAGTTTGTGGATTAACTCTTGGAACAGGAATAGGAACAGGGTTAATAATTGACAGATCAATATATCTTGGGAGAGGAAATGCCATAGAATATGGACATGTTCTGTATAAAGAAAATTCATCATATGAACAGGAGTATAGAAAAATCATAAAAGAATCTAAAGAAAAATTAAAGGTTGACTCAACCCTTGATATTTTTCTCAAAGCTAAAGAGGGCAATACAACAGCAATAGAAACTTTCAGTAGGATTGGAAACCTCATAGGTTCAATGATTATTGGGTTAATATATGCATATGATCCAGAGATAGTTATAATCGGAGGGAAGGTTGCAAATTCATGGCCTTTCCTAAAAAAGCCAATACTGAGTAAAATAAAGAATAGAAGTATCCTAAGAAAAACAAAGATTGTTAAGAACACTAGGGCTTACGCTGGATTAATAGGAACCTCACTCTTAAACAGCACAACAAACATCAGATAAAATAACAAAAGAATAATAAGTAAAACAAACTTAAAGAATTCTAACAAATAATCATACAAAAATCGAAAAATATATATAATCACTATTACATGGATTTACTAACGGTGATTATTAAATGAGTGATATTGTAAAGATACCAACAATGGTTATTCAGTATGAAGGATTATTTGATTTTGACAAGCTCTATACTTCTGCTTATAAATGGTTGACCGACCGAAAGTATGATGTTCAAGAGCCAAAATACAAGAATAAAACAGTTGAAATAGAAATCTCTTGGCATGCTAAAAGAACCGTAAGAAGAGAAATCGCATTTATAATTGATGTTCAGTATCATATATGGGGATTATCGAAAGTTGAAGCAAAAATCGACAATAAAATTAAAAAGATAGAGAAAGCAAGATTAAGAATAGAAATAAAACCGAGTATAGAACTCTTTCCAAAGGATACCTTTAACTTTGAAGAATGGGAATCAACCTCATTTTTTATAAAACTCAAGAACTTCACAAAAACCAATCTATTAAAAAAACAGATAGAATTAGTTTATAAAAAGAATTTAAGGGCTGATGAGATACATTTGCACCAACTAATGAAGAGTGTTTTAGGAATGGAAGTTAAAGAGGGAGCTTATTAAACATTAGACAGTATATTTTTATAATTTATAAATAA
>CAZZHT010000068.1:1321-6488 GCA_964653825.1 uncultured Methanosarcinales archaeon | reverse complement strand
AATTAATCAGGATAATATAAATTCAAAAAGTTTTGTAAGAAAGTAATAAAAAAAGCTTTATAAAAGATAATAATCCTTTCAAATAAACAAACCTCACATAAGAAAACTCATAAGAAGAAGCTTTTAAATAAACTCTTTAGTAAATTAATAAATTAACAAATTAATGAACTAATAAACTAAAATCAGAGATTCATGAAATATATGATAATTTTTTAATAATGATAGAATGGCATATTAAAAAAATGCCAAATACCAAATATCAATTCATGATGTAATACTATTAAAAATATTAAAAACATCAAAAATAAGAAAAATAAGGAAAAATAAAATCATAATCTCAAAAACAATCTCACAAAAGCAATATAAAAATAAAACAAAAAAATAAAAAATTAAAAGATTATAACATTGAGATAAAATTAAAATAACATTGAAAAAATAAAAAGGGTGCTGATATGACCGAAGAAGATAAGAAATACAAGAGGTATATTGTTACAAGTGCGCTTCCGTATGTTAATAATATTCCTCATCTAGGAAATTTAGTTTGTGTAATCTCAGCAGATGTGTTTGCAAGATTCTTAAAAATCTCAAACAAGAATGTCATAAGCATACTTGGAACTGATGAGCATGGAACAACAACAGAGGTAAGAGCCATAGAAGAGCACACCACTCCTGAAGAGATATGTAACAAATACAGAAAGATTCATAAAGAGATTTATGATTATTTTGAATGTGAACCTGATTGTTTTGGTGCAACTTCTTCAGAGGAAAACAAAGACATTACCATTGATATCTTTAATAAACTTGATAAAAATGGTTACATCATTGAAGGAGAAACAGAGCAACTCTACTGCGAGCACTGTAAACGTTTTTTATCAGATAGGTATGTAGTAGGAACCTGTCCCTATTGTGGATACGAAAATGCTCGGGGCGATCAATGTGAGAACTGTGGTCATTTGCTAACTCCTACTGAACTTATCAATCCCCGTTGTAAGATTTGTGGAAACACACCTGTACTAAAGAAATCGAAGCATCTGTTTTTGAATCTAGAAAAACTACAACCAGAAATTGAGAACTTTTTCAACGAAAGAAAATCAAATTGGAGTGAGAATGCAGTTACTACCACTGAAACCTGGCTCAAAAATGGATTGAAAAATAGAAGTATCACTCGAGATTTAAAGTGGGGTATCCCTGTGCCAAAAAAGGGTTACGAGAATAAGGTCTTTTATTCGTGGTTTGATGCACCTATTGGATATATAGGAATAACCAAAGAAAACAGAAAAGATTGGTACGAGTGGTGGCACGATGATGAAAATACAGAATTAATTCAATTTATGGGTAAAGATAATATTCCCTTTCATACAATTTTATTCCCTGCCTTTTTAATAGGAACAAAGGATAATTACACTCTACTACATCGTTTGTCTGTAAACGAATACCTTAATTACAACAATGAGAAATTCTCAAAATCAGCTTCCATTGGTTTTAATGGATTAGACGCTGTGAAACTCTCTAAATACGGCATCACTGCTGATATCTGGCGTTATTATCTTATGATTAACAGACCTGAGAAAAGTGATACCTCTTTTAATTGGGATGATTTCTTTCTGAAACTAAATACCGAATTAGTTGGAAATCTCGGGAACCTTATTTACAGAGCTGTTTCATTTATAAATAACTTTTATGATTCTTCAGTTCCCGAGGCAAAGCTAACTCAATCAGACCTTGAATTCATAAAAAAATTCAAAGACGAGGAGGACAAAGCAATCAAATACATTTCTAACATCGAACAAAAAAGAGCTCTTAAACAGATAATGAAGCTATCAAAAATTCTTAACCAGTATTTTCAAGAGAATCAACCCTGGAAAAACATAAAGGATAAAAAAACAAAAGCAATAACAGATAACACCCTATATATCATTATTAACTTAATAAAAGACATATCAATACTGATTTATCCATTTATGCCTCAAATAGCACATAACATAACAGACATGCTAAACCTAAAGAGCACAGAAACTACAAGTGATGAAAATGATAAAAACAATAATCCAACAAAATTTCCATTAAGCATCAATGACCTCTCGTTATTTTCAATTGAATCAAATCATCATCTAAACAAAGCTGAGATTCTATTTAAAAAATTTAATGATAAGGATATCAACAAAATATGGCAAGTGTTAAAAATGGAACAGACAAATAATAAACAGGATAAGAATAATAAAAAAAATAGTAGCAAAGATAATAATAATGAACATAATAAAACCGATAAAACCAATTCAAAAGCAGTGAATAACCTAAAAAGCGCAACAGGTGAGGGTACCAACAATCACAACAATTTGGATAATAAAAACAATAGCAATAACCAAAACACAAACAATGACACCAACTTTAATATTGTTAATCTAAAGGTTGCAGAGATTACTTCTGTAGAAGATCACCCTAATGCCGATAGGTTGTATGTTATGAAAATCAACCTTGGTACTGAGAATAGGCAGCTTGTGGGAGGATTAAAGAAGTATTACAACAAAGAGGAGTTAAAGGGAAAGCACCTAGTGATTATTACAAATCTAAAGCATGCTGTTATTAGAGGTATTGAGAGTCAAGGCATGCTCCTAGCAGGAGAAGATAAAGAAGGTAATGTAAAAGTATTAGAAGCTCCAAACTCAGAACCGGGCTCACAGGTTTACTTAGAGGGTGAAAAGAATAAACTCAATGAAATAAATCAGAATACCATTACCATTGATGATTTTTTCAAACTCGGATTAAAAGTAGTTGATGGCTTTGCCACGTACAACAATAAGAGATTGAGAACTGATTCAGAGAACATAAGATGCGATATTACGAATGGTTTAATTAGATAAAACGGGGACTTTAGGATAACTACCTTAGAATAATCATCTAAGAGAATAATTTAATATAATCATCATATACTATTTATGTACTAGTTAACTATGTGAGTAGTCAATCTAAATTGAATAAAATTGATTACTGTAACAACATTGAATCCTGGTAAAAGCATAGCTATGAATTACTCTTTTATGAAACAAGGTAAATGAAATGGTTATTGAAGAAAAACACAAAAGGGAACTTATTGATATATTAAAAGAAAACAAAAGGGCATATACATATATCTCTGAATTACTGAGTAAAAATCTTCAATCGAATAAATTAAGCTTAGAAAAAATATATGAAATCACGAAGAATCTCTTTTATAAAACGCTCAGTTCTCAATTTAAGGAACCAAATCTAACAAAAATAATCAAAACAATAACAAAATTCCTCTATTGTGAACAGAAGTTTTATTACAAAATAAGTCCATTGAGAAAGAATGGAGATCCTCAGTTATCACACTTTATGTCTGTACTTTATAACTTTCTAAAGTACTATAACGATTTTGATGTCGTACAGATAATCACAGCAATAGGTCATGATTTTGGAGAGGATCACGGAGCAAAACACTTTGAATTGTATAAAAATGAATTAAAAAAATCTAAAGATGTCATTCTTTTAGATAATTCTGACTTCAACCAGGTAATCAGTTGGCAGAATATTATCAATAAAGTAACTCTCGATAGTGAGCTGGTAACTAAACTAAAATTCTTAGGAATTAATAATCAGGATATTGAGCAAATAAAGATGAATATAAAATACCTTACACGCTATCCTGGAGAGCACTATTTAGATTACATAATGAAGTTAATATACTACAGTAATGGTTACAAAATCGATGACTATTCTTACTTCAATGATTCAAAACGACTTTTAGAAAAAAACATATCAAAAACAATTTCCCACAAAAGTAATCTCTCCTCACTATTCGTAAAGTTATCAGACAAATTACATAACACTCTAACCCTAAGAGATAATAATGGGATTTTATTCAGCTTAGGTCATGCTATAAGGGATATAACCAAAAACCTCTATATTTTTCATGTATATAAGTTAGTTGCACAGCAGTATGCCATAAATTTCATTCTGAGAATACCTAAAGAGAAGAGAAAGGAGATTACTGGAACCAACAAAATCATTAACACCTCAGAAGATCTTGAGAGAATTTATCCCTTTTATAGATTCTTTAACAATTATTACAATTATATAAAAAACAATTATCATGATAATCGTGAGAAACTCTACAAAATTAAAATTTCAGAGAGAATAAACACACTCTGGCTAATTATGGAAGCCCTAAGTATACAGAGCCAAATTGAACTTAAAAAGATTGTTGAAGACATTAAGAAAAACCTTAACTCAGAAGAACTATCTGAAATCAAAAGAATTGACAAAAGCTTTGAAGATTACACTAAAACTCCATTATATCATGAAATTACTCCCGTAAAATCTAAGAATGAGTTTGATGGTATAATCAATTCTATTTTAATATTAACAAGAGAACGAAGATTAAGAACACAGGGAATTAAATTAAACAAGGAAAGTAAAATAAAAATATATAAAACCACTCTGGTACTATCTAAAATATTTGACGATTATCTCAGCAACAATAGTTTTTATATAAAAGGATTTGAAAATATAGATGGACGATTGACACTCTTTGAGAAAAAATTGAAAACTATTATCTCTGTTGTTAATGAGGAGGAAAAAAAATACTATGAGGAGTATAAAAACCTGTAAATAACACAAGCATAAAATTTATAATCCTATAAGCATCTAATCAACATCCAAAAATAACCAACTCAAATTCTAAAAATAAGAAGGATTTATAAATGAGATAAAATTACTACTTCTTAGAAACAATATTTTTAAAAAGTGTTTAAAAAATGACAATTAGCAACACAAAGTTAAAATATTTAAGAAACATCATTCAAAACTTCATTCATAGTAAAGTTAAAAACATACATTATAAAAAATACAATTGTAGGATTAAAAAACAAACTTAGGAAAGATAGGAATGATTTTAGGTATAAGCTCATGCGTTCAAATAGGATTAAAAAACACACTTTACAAAGTAGCTTAAATCTCATTAAATCAAAAAGGACCTAAAAATGGGAAAGCATATCCAAAAGGAATTCAGGAATCTAGATGAAGTTACTGAGAATGGCACTTTTGAACAGATTCTAATATATCATCTCTTAAATTATCCGACATGCATAGACAGAATTGAGAAACAAAGAGAAGAAGTAATTGAAGCTCTTTATAAAAGAAAAAGCTT
>CAZZHT010000068.1:0-1221 GCA_964653825.1 uncultured Methanosarcinales archaeon | reverse complement strand
AAACTCTCATTCATAATCAACCCCTCAAAAGAAAGATATATCAATCTATCAGTAACTACATTAAAGAACCTCAGCAAGAGGAGTTTATCAGCAATGAGATTCAAACCTATCTATGTAATCACAAAGAATTTCAAAAGTTCTGAGAAAATTGCGAGCAAACTAACGCGAAAGATAATAGAAAAGAAAATTGAGTGGTTGGAATATCAAGAAAAAGTTAAAAAAAATAAGAACATTGATTCAATAAAAACATACCTCTGGAACAATCATAGAGAACTATTAAAAGAGTATGGAGAAAGAAGGGCTATTGAACTTGTAACTGACTCAGAATATGAAAAGACCATTAGTCCATATTCAATTGAAATAAAGGATTTAGCAGGGCTGGCAATAGTTTCTTTGGAACTAAAAAGAGATGATGAAAAGGACTTTAACTCCATTTTATTAAAAAAAATCACATCAATGGATAAAGAAAACAAAAAGGGAAAATTAAAAATAGGGGAAATAAGAGATTATCTAAAGAATCCCTTTCACAATGGATCATTTTTATACAGCCATGCGGTTCATGTCACTAAAATAAGGCCCAGAGAGGATTACAATAGGAACGAGGAGGGTCAGATTAATTTCTTAGAATTACAATTACTATCGATAATCCCATTTTTAGAGTATGAAATAGGACATGGAAAAAAACTGTCTCACATAAACTACGATTTAAGACAAAAACAGTTTGAGAATAATCTAACCCAGAAACTATTAAAAACATATAATTTTTACAAAAGTGAGATTAAAGTTATACTTGACAGAGTTGAGGAACACGAATACTATTTGAAATAATCATTTAAAATAATAGAAAAATTTATAATACCATAGATTTCACTTCTCTAAGATTCAATTGTTTTTTAGTTAATTAATGGTGGCAGTGGTGTAACCTGGCAGCACAAAAGGCTGTGGACCTTTCAGACCGGGTTCAAATCCCGGCTGCCACCCTCTTTAATTCTCTATATAATCATTCTCCACATTGCTCTAATTAATTTTCTGATTAATTTTCTAATTGACTTTCCAATAAATTAGAAATCATCTCAGATAATCTTTGAATCTTTCTTCTCTTTACCATATGGTATAGTTATCTGATATGAATTAAATAAAATAGATAAATTAATAATTATCCTAAAAAATCTTAACTAAAAAACATCACTGACCAGAAATAAAAAAATAAAAAAATGAAAA
>CAZZHT010000067.1:3398-6499 GCA_964653825.1 uncultured Methanosarcinales archaeon | reverse complement strand
GAGTATCTTTAAAGAAGACATGCATGCAAGTGATGAAGACAGTTTCACAAACGAATCGGTTTATAATAAAATCTCAAAGATTTTGAAGGTATATAAGGGATTTAAGAATACTAAACTGTATCGTTTAATAAATAAGAATCTCATAAAGCCAAATGAGAAATTAAATAGAGAGAGAACAATGATTCTTAGAGCAAAAGAGGTTTCAAATTCTGGGTTAATTGACTATCTCAATAACAGATACATGAAAACAAATACGAAAATTGGAGAGATGGCTACTGCTCGTAATACATTTAAGAGGTTTATTTACTCGTTTAAAAATGGTTCTGTTGAGGAAAATGGATATATTAACAGTGATGTATACTTTTTTGCTAAATGGTTTAAAAGAGATGGTGAGTATGATTTTCATGAGAGTACCTTTACCTCATTAAGTGACACTTTAAAAAAGATAGGATTCATTGACCAGAATCTAACTTATCATCCTTTAGGAGAACATGTAAAGATAATTGAATACTACGAAGAGAAGGCAATGGCGAAATATAAAAAGATTTATGACCTCATATAAAAATTAAGATATTGAGAATCAACAGAAATTCAATAAAAGCATTACATGTTGATATAATCTATCTGTAATATAATTTGGTAATATAGTATAATTTGTAAGTTTTATTATGAGTTTAATTGTTGGTTAGTTTGTTGTCCTTAGATTCTTTTAGTATCCCTAAATGAGAAACATCATACATTTCTAAATTATATTTCTAAACATAATACATTTCTAAATAATAAGGGATACATCTTCGAATAACACATATTAAAGATTATATAAAGTTTATTAGTAATTATACTGTATGGTAAATAGATTGTGGTTATTGCTATATTGTAGTTATTGCTCTTCATTAAAGATACACAAATATTTCTCAATAAATCATAGAAGAAAGAAGAATTATATGAAAAAATAAAATTGAAATAAAAGTAAAATGAAATAAAGAATGAAATAAAGGAAAAATAATAAATAAGGCATCATTAAAAAAGGGAAAATATTAAAAAAAGAAAATAATAAAGAATCTAAAGAGGAGGGAATAAGATGCTATTTCATAAGAAATCTTTTAAAGAAGCTAAGAGAAATCATGATGAAGAAAAGAATACAAAAACATTAAATAAATTCGTTGAAAAAATTGAATCACTTTCGAAATTTGTGGATTCTGATATGTTTTTTTCAGAGATCCCTGAGGAGTATATAAAGTATTATAAACATAATCCCTGGAGTAAGGAGTGGATTATTTCTGCATTTAAGGTTGGTCAATACAATCGAATGCTGTGGGAATATGTTTTTTTAGTGAACAAATCAGAAAAGATAAGTGACGTGAAGAGACACTATGAGAATATTGAAACGCTTATTGATGAGGGACTAAGAAAACCAGATTTTTACGGAACTATTAATGAAATAAAAGATATTGCAGAATATGAAAAGAATCTTTTAGATATTCTCAATCTGAACAAAAAAGTTGTATACGATGTCAATTTCTTTAAGGGTGACAAATTAATTAGAAAGGCCTATGATTTAAGGGAAAAAATAGAAGCACAAAATGACGTTCGAGAAGTATTGATAAATAATAATCTCATTAGATTATATGATTTAAATAATGGGAAATCAAAAATGAGTAAAACAGTGAAGGATTACCTTCTTTTTAATACAATCTTTGATATTGATGAAACAAACAGGGAAAATCCCGATTTCCTGACAAAGAAGAAACTCGAAGAAAAGAAATATTCAAATAAGAATATAAAAAACACACAAATTTATAAGTTAATTTATGGGGAATTTTCTAAATTATTCTCTGGTTTGGAACCTAAAGTTGACAAAGTTGCGAAAATAAGTGGCAATAAATGTTCCAATGGGACTTATCCGTTGATGGAATTATATAAGAACAATAAGACCCCTTTTGGAGAAGCTATGGAAGCGGTTGAACTCTTTATGAGAGTTGTAGATGAGTTTAAAGATAGTCAGGTTAGGGAAAATGGATTTAGTGAAAGTTGGTTATACTTTTATGCTCTACGGTTTAAAAAAAATGGAGGGTATCGCAATAGTGAAAATTATATCTCATCTTTTAGCAATAGTTTGAAAAAAGTGGGAATTATCAAGAATGATTTATCCTTTGAACCACTTGAAATGCTCATTAAGTACATTGAATATCATGATGAAATTGAGAGGAAAGAGTATAAGAAATAGCAATCTGTTGTGAAATCACATAAGTTTGTTTGAATAGACACTTAACGTATATAATTAGTAGAAAGAGAACTAAATGAGATAATAACTAAATAAAAACTCAGATAATTAGATTCAATTAGGTTCAACGATGGTTCTTTACATTTATCTTTGGGCAATACTGATTTATAGGACACTTTGAACAAAAGGGAGATATGGGTTTGCAGAGATTCTGACCAAACGCAACAAGAATGGTGTTGTATTCTTTCCAATATTTTTTGGGAAGCTTTTTTCTCAATTCAAATTCTGTTTCCTTTGGGGTTTTCGTCTTAACAAAACCCATTCTGTTGCTTATTCTATGAACATGAGTATCAACGCAGATACCATAACCAGAGAATCCTTCTGTTATAACGAGATTTGCAGTTTTTCTTCCTACTCCTGGAAGCTCAAGTAATTTGTTTAGGTCATTGGGAACTAATCCATTGTATTTATCAATTAGAATTTTACATATCTGTTTGATGCGCTTTGCTTTTGTGATGTAAAAGCCAGCAGGATAAATAAGTTTTTCAATGGTCTCAGTAGGCAATTGTAGCATTTGTTCAGCATTGCTCGCATGAGAAAACAATCTATTAGAGGCAGCAACTGTAACACTATCTTTAGTTCTCAAACTGATTATTGTTGAAATAAGAACCTTAAAGGGGTCATGATTTTGATTCATTATAAGGGTTACCGCTGGGAAATCGTACTGTTTTACAAATTCTCTTAATATGGAGAGTATTTTTCCAATGTTGTGCTCATCAATCATTTTTAATTTAAGAAGTAAAAGAACATGTATTTAAAGTTAGCTAAAAAATGAGATTATAAAGTAAGGTAATGATTAGGCATAGAAAGATAAATT
>CAZZHT010000067.1:0-3298 GCA_964653825.1 uncultured Methanosarcinales archaeon | reverse complement strand
TATATTGGTAATAATTAAGTAGATGAAGATAAATGGGCATAGGAATAATAAAAAAGATAATGCCATGATTGAGGTATTATTTATGGTTTCAATTACAATAACACATTTATGATGTTTTAAAGGGGGTCATTCAATCATGAGAATTTGAATCATAATAGTTAAATTTATATAATGATTAAAATAATGATTAAAAGAAATAGTGGTTAAGTGGTTGAATCAAGTTTGGTTTGATTTATTGAGTTAAAGTATTAGTTTAAGCCTTTCATTAAGATATTATAAGTAAATAATACCACTATAAATAATATAAACAACATAAGTAACATGAATATCATAGATATAATAGATATAATGTAAATAACATAAAGAAGAAGAAATTAAAAAAGAAAAAAAGAAAGAATATAATGAATAAACAGCAAACAACAAATAAAAAAATAAAAGAATAAAAAAAGACAAATAACAAGTAATTTGATAACAGAATATTTTTATTTAATAAGATTTGATAAGAAACATATAAAAATAAGAGATGCATAAGGTATAATGATGGTTTATATAAATCAGATAATATGAATTTCAGATATGATACATAGAGTAAATATTTAATACATTCAAAACATTAATACACTAAAGTATAATTTTTAATACATTAAATTCATATGAAATCCGTATCCGAATTATAGATAAAATTAAGAATCAAAGTCAGAATATAAAAGAGATGAGAAGAAATGTTTTTTTTCAGGAGAACTAATTCAAAGACAAATGATATTAAAAAAAAGAGTATTAAAAATAATTTAGAAGATAGAATCTGCTCTTTGAGTGATGGAATAGGTAACATATCTGACTCCGAGCAATATAGCGATAGAATAAACAAAGATACAATAAATGAAGAGATAATAAAAGACCTTAATGATTTCATATCAACCCTAAGGGACTTTGATTTCAGTAAGGTTAATTTCAACGATGTTAATTTTAGTGACATTGATTTCAGTAAAAAGGGGATTAATAAGGTGAAGGATAGTGATGTTTATAATGTAAGAGACAATATCACAGAGAGAGAAAATCTAAAAAACAAATTGATTTCAAAGTATCATTGGGTTAAAGAGTGGTATGACCTTGATTCCTTTATTAAAGGGTTTATGGATAAGATTATATGGTATGAAGACAATCTTATCCAAGTGGGTAAAGGAACTAATATTAAGGAAGATAAGAATAAAGAGAATTTTGAGGTCTTTGGTTTTTATGATAATCTTAAAAGATATGAGCTGGTTTATGATACAATTGATAAGCTTTCGATGATATTAGACAGTGATAAGAAACTCAGCAATGAAGATAAAATGGTGTACAGAAGTTCCAGAGTGACTGACTACTTTGTTAAACTCAAAGAGAATATGTATTCATCAAAAGGGAGAAAAAGTAACTCTCGAAAAAGAGAATTTGAAGATTCTTCAAAGCTGGTGTTTGACCTGAAGAAAGGGTTAGAGGGATTAGAAGATAAAAAGAGATTAAATAAAGCTGTTATTACTGAAATAAGTCAAATCATGGGGAGTAAAATGTACCAAAAGACAAGGTCTTTTGAGTTGATGAGAGATGTTGTTAGTGATTATATGATTTATCTCAAAGACATATATGAGAATGAAAAAATCTTAACTGGTTTTTTTGGATTTGATATGGTTAATGCTCCCATTGTTTTAAGTGATAATCTGTTGATGTTTGAAGGTAATGATAATGTTAGTAAAAATAGTGAGGGTAAAGTCAGTTCAAGTGATAAATTTAATAAACAGCATAGGTTAAATTATACTAGCAAAGTTAATAAAATAGGTGAATTATTGGTCAGTTATAGAGAATTTGTTAAATCATTGAATTTCAGTAAAGGTTATAAAATAACTGAGATAAAGGATAAATTTTATCAACTCAATAAAGTATATCAAAAGATATTCTATAAGAATCTATCTCAAAGCTTATTAGATAATATTGAATTAGTTAATTCAAGGATAAATTAGGTTTTGTTTTTAGTTAAGTTTTGTTTTTTTAGTATTTTAAGAAGATTGTTTGTGTTTTAAATAATATTTTAAAGAATAACAAAAGATTTACATAAGATTTATATAAAATGGTTTTGATAAAGCTAAGTGATTGTTTTTTAAAGAGGTGTTTTAATGGTAACTGTAAACCCAAAGTATAGGTACATCAAGGATGTAAGCCAGGCAAATATAAGACGTAACCGCATTCTTTTAAGAGTCGATTTTAATGTTCCCATTAGAGATGGAAAGATAAGAGATGAGAGAAGGATAAATGCAGCATTGGAAACAATAAACTACATAGTATCTAAAAATCCAAAGAGATTGATTATCATGAGTCATAGGGGCAGACCAATTAACGGTTATGATCCAAACCTGAGTCTTCAACCTGTTGCTGATGTACTCTCTAAAAAGATTAATATGAGAGTGCCATTAATTACGCTTGAAGAATTAGAGATTCATGAAAAGAACTATGAAAGGGGTGTGTTCTTATTGGAAAATACGCGATTCTATGATGGTGAAGAAGAGAACAATCCTGCTTTTTCAAAGAGATTGGCAAGTTTAGGAGATATCTATGTTAATGATGCCTTTGCAACGATGCATAGAAAACAGAGTTCAACCTATGGGATAATTTCATATTTGCCATCTTATATTGGTTTCTTAACAAAGAAAGAGATAAAGTATCTTGATTTTTCAAATCCAGAACATCCCTTTGTTGTAATTATTGGAGGAGCAAAGGTATCAACAAAAATAGATGTGATAAATAGTTTTAAGGATATTGCTGATAAGATTATAATAGGAAGCGGGATGGCTCTGACAATGTACAATGCAAAGGGATTCTTCGTGGGTTCATCATTTGTTGAATCTACTTCATTGAATAAAGCAAAGAAGGTTTTTGATATGAAAAAGATTGTTTTACCTGTTGACTTTTTGGTTTCCAAGAACGGAAAGGACAATATAAAAGCTGTGAATAAGAAGATTGATGAGTTCGAAGAGGGAGATATTGGTGGAGATATTGGTAATGAATCATTGAAGAAGTTTGAGGGAATTCTTAAAAAAGCTAAGACAATATTCTGGAATGGACCTCTGGGAATCTATGAGGTTGATGAGTTCAGTGTAGGCACAGAGAAATTAGCGAAGTTCATAGCTTCTCTCGATGGTTGTTTTAAGGTTATTGGCGGAGGAGACATCAGTGCAGCAATTAGTTCGTTGAATATAGATGATAAATTTGATTTTATATCAACGGGAGGAGGATCTGCGCTTGAATTCATTGCAAAGGGAAAGTT
>CAZZHT010000066.1:0-6552 GCA_964653825.1 uncultured Methanosarcinales archaeon | reverse complement strand
TGGGAGTTTGTTGTTGAAAAGTAGTGAGATTCCACACTGCTGTCTTTTTGCAGAAGCCAAAACAGAGTACCCTGATAGTGAGGCTGCTGCTGAACTGATAAAAGCTCTTGATTCTATTGTGGGCCTTGAGATTGATTACAAACCATTGCTTAAAAGCGCTGAGCAATTTGAGAGAAAACTAAAGGAATTAATACAAAATACTATTAAAGCAAGGGAAAATACAGAAAAGAGAGATATGAATTATGTGGGTTAAAAGGGTAATCATGGTAATTAATCCTTTAACGTTGATTATGTCTTGAGGTGGCTACTATTAATTGTTCAACTTTTTTTATCTATTTATTATCTCTTTGTTTTTTGTTTTTACTCTTCGAATTATCTACTCTTCCTCTGATTCTTCAAATTCCTTTTCAGCATCCTTGTTTCTGCCTCTTTGGGTCTTGTAGAGATACTTTACCAGTTTGATATCTGAGATTTCGTTGGGATTGAGATCATCTCTTAGTCGAACGACCCTTGGGAATCTGAGGGCAAACTCAGAGCCATAAGTTGGGCTCTTTTGTATCTCTTCATAGGCAATTTCTAATACTATTTGAGGTTTTACCTTAACCTTTTTTCCGTTAGTTTCTATAATCAATGGTTTAAGCATGTCACTCATTTCACTGAATGTTAAACCTGAGGATTCTAGCTCCTTGAAGCCCGTTCCAACCTTTCCAATGGTTACATAGTTTCCGTTTTCATCTAAGCAAGCTAATTCATAGGTTGTAAGCCATCCCTTTCTTTTTCCTTCTCCCCATTCTGCACCAACAACTACTAAATCTAATGTTTCCATAATGGGTTTAACCTTAAGACCATTACCAACCTTTCTTCCTGCTCTGTATTTTGCATTAAGTGGCTTAACCATGACTCCTTCATTACCAACCTCCAATGCTTCCTTATAAAAGTTATCTGCTTCTTTTAAGTCAGAGGTAATTATCTCTTTTGCTAAGACAATCTTAAACTTTTCTTCTTCAATAACCTCAGAAAGTATTTTTCTTCTTTCTTTAAATGGGAGATTCATAATGTTTTTTCCATTATGATATAGAATATCAAATGCATTAACTTCTACAGGGGTTTTTTTAATAGCATCTGACACATCATACTTTCTTTTTATTCTTGTTGAAATGTTTTGAAAAGCTAAGTAGTGATTTGTTTTTACGTCCCGACCTACTAACTCAGAATCAATTATGAAGCTATCTGCTTTAACGTGTTTTCTTACAGCTTTAACAACATCTGGAAACTGCTTTGTAACATTTTCCAGTTTTCTTGTGAATAATCCTATCTTACCATTGTCTCCGTGAATCTGTAATCTAAAACCATCATATTTATACTCAATTGCAATAGGTTTATCAAAAGAGTCCATTGCTGCCTTGAGGTTCGGCGCTTTGAGGTATAACATGAGATTTACTGGTCTCATTGGTTTTAATTTAACTTCCTTTAGGCCTTTTAAGCCGTAATCCTTAGCAATTATCGCTATCTCTGAGAAATCATTTGATATGTCATAAGCGTACTGTAAGATATCTGTTATTTCATCATTTATCTCTTTAACATTGTTGCTCTTAAAATAAAAGTCATTGGATTTTTCATTATCTTTTTGATTAAAACTTTTTGTTTCTGAGGTTTCATCAATAACTTTGTAGAACTCACGAATGTCTTTGATGTTAACAGCATCTTTTGGGAGTTTGTATTTTTTTACCTCTTTTCCGCAGTTGACACAGATACCCTGTGTTGGAACTATGGCATTACAGAAAGGACAAACACCAAATGTGCCAACGTTTATCTCTTCTGAGACAGCTTTTGGAAGGAAAGCCCATGCAATTGCGTCTCTGAGAATTCCATCTCCAACTCCTACTCTCATTTCCTCTAGAATCGTTCTAACAATGTACTTTGCCTCAATTGGTGATGAAGATAAAAGTAAATCAACAATAGATTTTATCTTAAAATCTGTTGAACCAGAGCCTGTAAAGGTAGCAATTTTAACAATGGTGTCAAAAACCATTTTAATACTCAGTTTCCTTGAAAACAAGCTCATCTGTGTTTTTTTCTTGACAACTTCCTCAGAGACATCTCCTAAATCACCTTTTTCCTTCCATAGGTTTGTAATCTCTTTTGAGTTACCTTTACTGAGCATTGATAGGGCCTTGATAATTAACTGTGATGCAACACCTATCTTTCTTGGGTCCCATTTTGGGAAAACTCTCCCCTGAATTAGAAGAACAACTCTTTTTAGGTCTTCGTCTTCGCATTCTTTAAGAAATTGTGAGATGTAATATGTTTTGGTGATGTGTTTTGTTGTTCCAAGAATCCTATCATATAATTCACATAGGTGAGCATAGTTCATTTTTGGTTACCTCTTTTATTAAATACATTTTAGTGATATTTATAGTTTTTGTGTAATTCTATGAATCTTTTGTAATTAGCAATCCTATCTAATTACCTACAGAACTTCTGTTGTTGATGCTATCAGATTATTAGTAATACCTGATTTTACTGAAATCTTTTTTAATTGTGGTTTATTATAATTTTTTAATTATAAAATCGTTTTTAACCTTGATTTTTCTGTTGTTTATAGTGAAAATTATACCCTCCTCCTCAAGCAAGCTCTTTTTTATATCTATGCCGTAAGCAAAACCACCAATCAAGCCAGTTGAATATATTACCCTATGACAAGGAACTATTGGGAAAAATGGGTTGCTGTTTAGTATCCTACCAATGCATCTAAAAGATTTAATTCCTACAGACCTTGCAATAGAACCATAGGTTGAAACCCTACCTTTAGGTATCGTTTTAACTGCTGAATATACCTTTTCCTTAGAACTTTGAGCATTTGAGAGCCAAATCTTTGATTTTAAATCATTGATTAGTTCAATAAGTTTGGTCAATGCTGTGAATTCTTCTGAGGCAGTTTTATCTGTTGATTCCAATGAATGGTTATATGATTGTTTAAGTAATAATCTATTTAATAGTTTATCTTGGGAATGTCTATTATCTCTTTGTATTTCTATTGAATTCTTAGAACCTTGTGATTCTATGAATTTTATCATTAAATTCTTATACTGCTTCATCTCTTCAACTAATGCTCTGGTATTATATGTAATTCTTGCCTCTTTTAAGAGTTGTGTTATGTTATTTGAGCTTAAGTAACTGATGAACTGAGTAAGGTTCTTTGGCTTGTTAACTATTTTTGCTCTTTCAAAATCAATCATATTTACATTAAAGCCGGAACTCACTGAGCATCTTAGAGAATTTAGAAATAAGATTTTTAGGAGGAGCAATTTCCTTTCTGTATTGTTAATGTTGTTTCTTAGAGTGGGAATTGTTTTGTTTCTTTTGCTCACTTTTGAAACTAAGATGTGCTTTTGTGGGTGGTTCATTTCACCCTTGTCTATTCTTAGTAAATCAAGATAAAATAGTTCATCAATGACCGTATAAATTACTTCTAAGATATCTAAGGGATTATTGGTGTTTTCTTTAATGAAATCTTCAAATTTGATTCCTTTTATGAAAGACATTAGTATAAAGTCAAAATCATGAGTGATAATTTGAGGAACAAATGTAAGCTCTCCTAAATCTTTTGATATTAGTGAAATGGTCTCTGCTTCACTACAAAGGCCCTTTTGATTTCCAATTCTCTTAACCTTTAAAGCAAAGGTATCTTTATCAATTTTAATTAGAAAAACAATTCCTCTTTTACCAAGACCTAAAATATGAGGAAACTTTAAATTGATTTTTTCTGAGGGTCCTTGTTTTTTGTTCTTCAGAATGGAAAAGTGCTTTATGATTTTTGAGATTATGGATTTTAACTGAATATAATCTATGCTATTCACTTTTTTACCATAAGAGGACTCATAGTTCTCTACTGATTTCATTGCTTCTAATATTATCTTATCAGTATCTATGTTAATTATCTGATTTTCTTTTTTCGTTTTGAAAGAGTTCGATGATAATATTTTTTTAGAATTCTTATAAGATGTTTGTTTATTAAACCTTTTATTTTTGCTCTTATTTTTTTTACTCATTTTTTTGGCTTAAGATTAGAATATTGATATCTGTTTTTAAGATGAAAGTTAAACTGCTGAAAGAGATTATTTAAAGGTTAAAAAATACAAATAAAAAACTTAAATAAGAATGGTTAATAGTGATATCTGTGTGAGTTGTTTAATTAATGTGGTTCATAGATGAATACAATTAATCCTAATCTGTCTTTTTCTATTTTACTTCGCTTTGCTTGGTTTCTTTTTCCTTGTTTTCTTTGTTCTTACTATCGTTTGCTGGAGCGTTTTTATTTTTGTTTTCACTGCTACTTTTCTTACCAATGAACTCTACATTCTTTATCTCAGGAATTACTGAAATAATTTTTTTCTTCAACTCATCAAGTATTCCTTTGAACTGATCAGTAATCTCAAATGGGAGAGAAATTATTAATTTATCACTTTCAAGTTTGATGTTATCTAAGTTGATACCTAAATTCATTCTTATGTAGTTCTTGGCTTTCTCAAGGGTATCATCAATGAAACCCTTAACAACTATCTCGTATTTGACATCTTTGCCTGCTAAAGGATGATTAAAATCAAGCAAAACTCTTCCAGAGCTAACAGATCTAACAACAGCAAGCCTTCCATCTACATTTAACTGTAAACCTGGGAATGGTTTTATGTCACTGTTCTTTAATTTAGATGAGGCAATAAGTTTAATGAGCTTTGATGACTTTGGTCCAAAGGCCTCTGAGGAGGGTATTTCAAACTCATATTTCTTGTTTAACTCAAGACCTGTTAACCTCATGTCCAATCCCTTAATTACGTTGTTGTCGCCAATACAAACAACAAGATCCTCATACTTTTTGTTAGGGTCAAAAAGATTGTGTTTTTTAGCTATCTCTGGATCTGTTGTATCAAAAACCTCGTTGCTTTCTGTAACATAACCGGTATAACTTATTTTAATAAAATCGCCTTTCTTTGTCTTTCTCTGAGCATTGTTTTCTCCAACTTTATTTTTTATAGTCTCTTTGTTGTTATCTCCATTCTCCTTGATTGATGGATTCTTCTGGATATTCTCTTTCTCTATTACCATTTTTCTCACTCCTAAAAATAAATATTGAAATGTATCTAAAGTATTTTAATGGGGTATTGGAAACATCTGAAAAAGAACAAAATTGAACTTAACAGATGTGATTTTATTTGTTTAGTTATAAATTCTATCTTATTTATTTAATTAAATTAGTATGTTTAGTGATTGATATGTTATTTTTTTGTACTATTTTATTAAGTGTATTATTAGTTATGAATGTTGTTTGATTATTATTTTGATGTGAATCAAACTACTTATTGCTCTTATTTATCATTTTTGTCTTCTTTTTCATTGTTGTCATAATTGTCATCACTCTCATTCTCTTTTTCTTTTTTTAAAAGCTCAATTCTCTTTTTAGCAGCCCAAATTAGATTGTATTTGTTTATATAACTCTTGTATTCTTTGAAATCATCAGAATTTTTTACAACAGCTAAGCACTTTGTAGGGAGATGAACAATCATATGGTTTACAACCTTTAGTACATCTTTGAGATCCTTTTCCATTTCATCTGCGTCAATTTGTGACTGTTGCTCTAACTCAATTATTTCCTGGTCTTTGGTTCCCTTAAATAGATTGGAGAACCATCTTTTTATTTTAAGTAGAAATCCTTCATTAATGGAATTGTCTTTTTCTTCATCTAATTCTTCATTTACTTCCTCTTCTTCCTCATTGCTTAGATTAAGGTCCTTTGCCTTTTCGTCAACGTACTCTTCCATTTCTTCTGATTCAATGTTCTCTTCACTTCCGTGTGAGAATAAGTTGAAAAATGAGTTCATAAATCGTTGGAACCAGTTTTCTGGTGATTCTTCGATTATTACTACATCACCTTCTGAGGACTCTAACTTTGATTTTGTCTTCTTTGAAAGTTTACTTACTTTCGGTTGTTTTTTTCTTTTAACTCTGATTTTATCGGCCTTTCTCAGATTCTTATTCTCCTTCTTCCATTGATTGGCCCTTTGATCAAGATACCTTTCTAGCTCTGAATTAATATTACTCTTTTCCCTTGCCAACATAATCACCTAAACAAAATCATAATTAAAAAATTTAATTATTCATACTTGAAATCTATATTTAAACTATGAATAAAAGATACTCAGTATAAAACATTGAAAATCTCGTTCTAAATCAAACATTTATGAAATCAATAACCCATTAAATATTTAAAAGTTTTCATTTCTTAATTAAATATGTCTTAATTAGGTTATGGTTTAAAAGATAGGAAATCATAAAAATAATGAAGTAAAAGCGAATGTATAAAGTTGTCTGATAAGGCATTATGGGTAAGATGTATGGGAAACTCTAATAAAGCATGTTATTTACCCAAATCATATAACATTTACCTAAATCATTAAGATTCCCAGAAAATATTTAGAAGAAATATATTAAAATATATTAAAATATTATTACGACATCTATTTTTAAAATTAATAAATTGATGTAAGTAAAATTAGT
>CAZZHT010000065.1:3458-6614 GCA_964653825.1 uncultured Methanosarcinales archaeon | reverse complement strand
TTTAGATATTATAATGTTATAAATTATTATTTGGAGATGAACAAATGCTTGATTTTAAGATAATTGCTAAGGATGGAAAGGCAAGAACTGGAATACTGAAATTAAACAACGGTGTTGTAAAGACACCCGCTTTTTTACCTGTTGGAACTAAGGCAACTGTGAAGACACTAGCACCCTGGGAACTCGAAGAGATAGGAGTCCAAATCATTGTTAATAATACTTATCATCTTCATTTCTCACCGGGGGAAGAGTTGATTCAAAAGGCAGGTGGGGTTCATAAGTTTATGAATTGGAATAAACCAATTTTAACAGATTCAGGTGGTTTTCAGGCGTACAGTTTGGGTTTCGGAAGTGAAATGGGTGCAAGCAAGTTTCTCTATGATAAGATTAAAATAAAGGATAATAAAATCATATATGAAAAAAGTAATGGTGTAGATAAAGAGAACATCAAAATAAAAACAAAAGAGGAAAACAGCAATAAAAGTAACGACGTGAATAAAAAAGACATCAATAGTAAAGTAGATGAGAAAGACGAAGTTAAGAGCAGTAATGAGATGAAAAGTAATAATACTTACAAGAGTAACAAGAGAAGCAAGAGTGAGCAATCGAGTCATGCGAGAATGAGAGAAGACGGAGTTATATTTAAATCAATATATAATGGAAAAAAAGAGATTCTCACACCTGAAAAATCTATTCAAATCCAGCAGAAGCTGGGTGCAGACATAATACTTGCTCTCGATGAATGTACTCCTCCAAATTCTGATTATGAATATACAAAGAATAGCTTGGAGAGAACAAATCAATGGGCTATAAGAAGCATAAAAGCAAAAACTTCAGATCAGGCGTTGTATGGAATTATCCAGGGGGGATTATTTAGAGACCTTAGAGTCAAAAGTACACAGTTTATTTCTAAGTTGACAAAAGGAAATCACACTCTAAAAGAATATGGTTTGCCGAGCAATGTGGGATTTGATGGAATTGCTATAGGAGGAGCTTTTGGTAGAAATGAAATGTATAAAACACTGGATTGGATTACAGAAAATCTACCTGAGGAGGTACCTATTCATTTGTTAGGTATTGGCACTGTTGAAGATATTTTTGAGTCAGTGATGAGAGGTATTGATACCTTTGACTGCGTTGGCCCAACAAGGATTGCAAGGGTAGGATATGCTTATGTTAATCCTCCTTTAGGAAACAGGAAAAACAAGTTCAGAATAAGATTAACGCGAGCTGAGTACAGAGATGATTTTAGTCCTATTGATTCAAATTGTGGTTGTAAGATGTGTTCCTCATTTACAAGAGCTTATGTTCACCACCTCTTTAAAAGCAGAGAAATGCTGGGCTATAGGATATTATCTTATCACAATATCTTTTTCTTTATGAGATTGATGAAAAGCATAAGAGAAGCAATTGAGAGTCATAGCTTTAATGATTTGTATAATAAATGGATGGTATGATAGATGGTATAATAAATGAATATCATAGTAATGACTTGGTGTTTATAACTTTCCTAATGGAATTAAGAAAAAGAATCAAGAAAAACACAGTAACGGTATAAAAGTTTTGAAAGGAGAACATAGTAAAACATAGCAAACAAGAAAAAGGATTAATTTTATTTCTTTTTTTAATTGTTTTTTTTAGTTTTAGATTTTTATTTTATGTTTTTTCTTTATTTTCCTTTGTTTAATTCAACTTCTTTTATCATTAAATATTCAATAATTCTTCTTAGTTTTACAGGATCATGCCTAAGTATGTCTTTCTCATTAAGAAGATCGGCCTTTACGAATTTCGTATCATTTTTGTTAATATCTTCGAATTCAACAAAGGTTTTTCCCTCTTTTTTGTACTTATCTAAGAGAACTTGTGATGGTTTTTTTGTATTTACAATAACATAATCAAGGTTAATATAACCTTCAATAACATTAACAAAATCAGTCACATTAAAATTATCGGTTTCACCAGGTTCAGTCATTATGTTAACAATATATATTTTCTTTGCCTTGCTGCGATTGATTGCATTTTTTATTTCTGGAACGAGAAAGTTTGGAACTATGCTCGAGTATAAACTTCCAGGAGAGATAAAGATTATGTCAGAATTTAAAATAGCCCTCAGTGCTTCGGGATTTGGATATATCCTTGAGTCAGATTCTAAGAACATTCTTTTTATTTTTTCATTCCCTTTTTTCTTTCTAAGTTCTGTTTCGCCTTTAATTATAACTCCATTTTCCAGTTCAGTCCCGAGTTGAGTTTTATTATAGGTTACTGGAATTACCTTGTGAGTTTTGATTCCTAAGATTTCATGAGCTACCTTTATACCTTCTTCCTCTGAGCCCGTTATACCTGTAAGTGCAGTAAGAATTAAGTTTCCTAAGCTATGCTTATTGAGCTTTTCATCAAATCGGTAGTTAAATAACTTTGTCCATGTTTTTGTATCATTAGATAGGGCTACAAGACAATTTCTAATGTCACCTGGAGGAAGAATTCCATAGAGTGTTCTTAGGATTCCTGTGCTACCACCATTGTCAGAAACTGAAACTATTGCATTTATCTTTATGTTCTCAATTTCCTTAAGGGCTACAAGAAGATGAAAAGAACCTGTTCCGCCACCAATTGTTGTAACTTCCATACTATGAGTGGGTGTGAACGATATTTAAAAAATATATGTTTTTGAATCGAATCAGAAATGATTAAAAAATCCTTTATGTAAGGATATTAATAACAAAGATTAATAATAGAGATTAATAACAAACATTATTATTCTGTTATCTCATTTAACTCTTTATAGACATTTATCTTGTAATTTTGGGAGACATAATTTTCAACAAGGGTTGTAAAAATGTGATGTTTATCTTTTGTAAGAATATCAGATTGTGTGTGAATTGCTACACTTATAAGGATTGCATCTGAGGTATCTGGGCAGAGTTTAAGAATCTCTGGATCAAAGTAATTTACAAATTGCTTTTCAGGAGCTGATGACCCTGGGGATATAGGTACGTCAACAACTACGAGTGCTGGTTTTGTTTTGAGAAATGACCTTGTATTTCTTCGTATGTTTTCATCAAGCTCTTTTTTTTCTTCGATATAAGAAAGTTCATCAGCATTAAAGGAAGTCAAGGCCATTTTATAGGGATGTTTTTTTATGAACTCTTCTAATTC
>CAZZHT010000065.1:0-3358 GCA_964653825.1 uncultured Methanosarcinales archaeon | reverse complement strand
TTCATGTAACCGTAAAAGTCACCATCAGTGAAGACAAATACTGGAAGATTCTTTTCATCAGAAAGACGCCTTATGAATCGCCTACAAGCTCTTGTAGGCACTCCACCCATTGAAACGAGTATGCAATTGGCCTTTTCCCAATAACGATGCTTTACAAGTCTTTGAAAGGTTCCTGCCGTTTCAATGGCCAATATGAATTTAGCATTCGTTTCAAACTTTAAGTGTTCTACATTAGTGGGAACTGAGTAAGCACCACTGCCCATTCTTGAACAATCAATTTTTAAATCCTTATTTGTGCCTTGCTCTTTATCAATTACTATTAGATTCCCTGCAACATCACCACCCTTTTCCTCAGGAACAAATCCTAACTGCTCTCTGTTAACACTAAACATAGCTTCTACATCATCCATAACACCATCAGATTCTGGCTGATTCTTGAAACGTGCTTCAAGCCAGTTGTAAGCGGTATAATACACTTCTCTTTTAGTTGCAAGATCATCAGTAGTAACTAATACCTTTGAAAGAGCAATCATTCTAAGAGTTTGAGCAAATGTCCTTATCGTAGATGCAGTTAAGGTTCTCTTTTTGAACTTACCTTTAGTTTCAAAGTATCCATCTTCTTCATTAAATTTTACATTCTGTAAACTTCTAATAGGAGAACTCAGCTCAGGGGTTTTTAATTTCTCAATTTCATTTAGCATCTCCTTAGCAAGGTTATCTATTTTGTTTAAAACTTCAATCGATTCCTTACTCATTGAAACTGGTTTATCTTTACTATCTTTATTGGAAACAGTTTCATTACCTTTTGAGTTGGCCATTTTGAGTACCTTTATTTAATTTGTTGAGTTTATCGAGTTGATTGTATTCGTTTTATTCATGTATCCTTTATAGTCATATTTCTTGGTTCTTGGACTTTTTATATTCACATACCATAACCATAGTATTCATAGTATCATAAGTATCCATGGTATCATAATCATAGTATCATAATATAAGTAGTATTCATAATTTCATAATTTCATAATATCACAGTATCATTGGATTGTTATATTCTTGTGTTGTTATATCATCTTTTACGAATTATTTATTTATAATAATATGATTTTGTTATTTTAATTGGATTATAATATTCTTTATGCTCTTTTATTAACTTTTGTCATCTAAAAGATTTTCTGAGTCCTCTGAATCATCTGAATTATGTGAATCCTTTGAATCTCTTGAATTTTGTGAATCATCCGAATCATCTGTATCATTTGAAAGACCTTCTGATGTGCTTTTTTTAGGACCTTTTGATTTTGTTTTGAAGTAATCCTCAATACTATCAACCTGTTTGCTTGTTCTTTCAGCATATTCATTATTATGTACCTCACTACTACGAGCATTGTTGGATTTGTTTTCGTGAGAATCTTCATGAGAGGTATTTTTATTAGAATTGTTTGACTGGTTTGATTCATTTAATTTGGTTGACTCATTATTTTTTCCGATGTTATCCTCAGTTTCTTTACTCTCATTCTTTTCTTTGGATTCTTGATTCTCTTTATTTTTTTGTTGGTTTTTTGAATTCCTTGAATCTTTTGAATTATCTGTTTCTGCAAGTGTGTCTTCAATGTAATCATCAACAATTCCACCCTTTATATTGAGTTTCATCTTTTCGTCGTATTCTGTGTTCTTTGTTGCATCAAATTCAATGTTTTCAATGGCTCCCCTCTTCTTTTCAAGTATCTTTGATAGGTTGAGTTCTATTTTCTTTGTTTCTTCATCATCAAAACCCAATATCTCTTTTAGAGCAACTGCAATGTGTGGTATAAATTTAGTGATATAACTTCGTTTGTTCAACTCATCTTTTACAACGGTCTTTTTCCTTATGTATTTGTATAATTTTCTCCCTAATTCCTGGAAAGCAAGTTTTACCTCTTTAATAATCTCGTCATAGTTGGCAATTGCCTCTTTTGCTTCGTTAGTGTAAGGAACCCAGACCGATGCAATATGTATCAGAATAACTAATGGACCTATCGGTAGTGAACCCTTTGACTGAGAGAGACCATACCTTTTCCAATTTGTCGCAATTACAGATTTTGTCAGAGCACAGGCACCTGCTTGGTACAATAGAGGAACCTTGTTCGCAAACCTAAGAACCTTTACAATTTCATCTTTATGCAAAAGGCCTCCATAGGCAAATGCTGCTTCAATTATGAAAGGATTACCTCTGTAAACAGAAGGAGGTCTCGTTATCGTTGCATAAAATTCTGCATTAACTTCTTTCTTGAGACCTATTTCGAGCTGATCTTCTTGAATTGGTGACAAACAGTTTGTTGGCGGAGCCATTATTTTAACAGATTTAATGGCTTTGATTATTCTCCTTGCTTCTTCGAGTCCAATCTTATGCGGATCCTCAGATGGCAATACTGATGCTTTACTCAGGATTTCCTCAGCAATCTTGGTGCTTACCCTTGAAAACTCACTTTTTAAGAAAGACAAAACTGTTTTAGATGATGTTTTTGCGAGCATATTGGTCAAGGTTCCTACTTCAATACCATAAGGATGGGGCTTTATTGGTTTTGGTTCAATTGGTAGTTTATTGCTAGCTCTTGCATAAACTGTGTATTCTGACTTTGGATTGACATAGGTTATATTTGCATGTGGATTAACAATAGCTATTTGCTTGATGTATTCATCAACGGACTGAGATCCTTGATAATAACTCGCTTCAAGCTCAATTTCTATCTTTGTTCCATGCTCTTTTTTTGTATCCAAGAAGTACTGCTTAACAATCTTAGGTTCATTTTTTGTTGTGTTAAGGTACAATTCAAAGTAGTGAGCTTGGGGTTGCGATGAGATTTTTGATGTAATCTTTATGGGTTTACCTGTTGTTAGTTGTCCATAAAGAGCTGCTGCTGAGATACCTATTCCCTGTTGACCCCTTGTTTGCTTCATTGAATTAAACTTAGAGCCGTAGAGGAGCTTTGCGAAAATCTTTGGAACCTGTTCTTTAACAATACCTGGACCATTATCCTCAATAATAATCTTGTATCTTTCATTTGCAAGCTGAATTATTGAAACCTTTATATCAGGAAGAATCCTCGCTTCTTCACAAGCATCAAGCGAATTATCAACAGCTTCCTTTACAGCAGTAAGAAGGGCTTTTCGCTTGCTATCAAAACCTAAGAGATGTCTGTTTTTTTCAAAGAATTCTGCAATTGAAATAGCTCTCTGTTTTGTAGCAAAGTATTCTGCTGTTCTCTCTTTAGATTCAACTTTACTCTTTTTGTTCTGCTTTGTTGCTTTCTCATCTTTTAGGGTTTCTCTTTTTTCAAGTGTCTTGGCAGAGTTAATGGAATCAGTTAAATCAGTGGAATTA
>CAZZHT010000064.1:0-6618 GCA_964653825.1 uncultured Methanosarcinales archaeon | reverse complement strand
AAAAATAACTATTTCAAGACAAATGAATCTAATGATAGAAATGATAATTCAGATGATATTATGCATAATAATGTAATGAATAATAAAATAATAAAATCTTATAAAACAGTGTTATTTATTATTTTTCTCATTGGCGTTAGTGTTTTTGTTACTTCATGCAACAATATAGGCACAAATGATGCAACAATTAACGAAATAATTTCTGCAAACAGTAACATTAGTACATTCTCATTAAATCTCAGTGTTAATAGAGAAATTACTTACAGCAAAATAGGGGTTGTTGATAATAAAACAATGGATTCACTAAGACCTGCTCTAAACAAAAAGACAAATACTTCATTAAGAGCATACTTCGATTATAAGAATCATTCTTTTTATGAGATTGAAAAGAATGGTGGACTTGTGTTCTCTGTTTATGGAAGAAATGGACTTACATATTATAAAGATAATGGATTTAGACCTTTGAAAGAAAACGCAAGCCAATACAACCAGCATTTTAATAAGAGATTCTACTTGGGTTCTGTGTTGAAGTTGCTTAAGGATACAAATATTTCAAAGAAATTCGAGAGATTAAGTGAATCGTCAAATGTAGATGCATACAGTATGGTAATAAGTGGTAGTAAAGCTTATGAAGTCCTGGGAAATAATCTAAAAAGAATTATTGAAGAAGGAGTCGAAATCAATACTTTAGAATCTGCAAAAGATTATGCTAATCAAATAAAAAAGTTAAATGTCGTCGTTTATTTTGATGATAAAACCAAATACGTCAAAGAGATTAAGTTCAATATCAACAGAAATATTGATTATAAGAATATTAGTATTAATATCGTTGATGGAGTTGATGCAAAGTACTTTAATCAAAATGTTTTTAAAGAGTTTGCAGTTCCAACGAAATGATTAAGATGATTAATACGAGTTTGGGTAGAATGAGTTCTGAAAGAGATGTTGAGAATAAAGATAAAGAACTAAAAAGTGATATTGAAGTTATTAATGACCTTGGTTCTGTGGATTCTGAGATGTTTAATGTTGTTCTTCTTGGAAAGCCAGGAGCAGGAAAGGGTTCTCAAAGCGATTTAATCTGTAAGTCATATGATTTAAAGCATATTTCTACAGGTGATTTATTTAGGGCTTTGATGGCCGATAAAGATAATGAGCTTGGAAATGAACTTAGAGATTTTGTTGAGAATGGTAAGTTGGTACCTGATGAGATAACTGAGAAAATCCTGTTAAAAAGTATTAATGAAGTTAAAGATAACATTAAAAACCATGATAATAATGAATTCAAAGGTGTTTTGCTTGATGGGTTTCCAAGAAATTTAAATCAGGGAAAATGGTTGCTGAATAATGTTCCGATTAAGAAGGTTATCTTTCTGGATGTAAGGGATGAGATTATTATTGAGAGATTATCTGCAAGGAGAATATGCCCAAAATGTCATAGGGTTTATAATCTAATTACAAATCCACCAAAAAACGACAATGTTTGTGATGTTTGTGGAGTTAAATTGGTTCAAAGAAATGATGATGAGAAGGAAGTTGTTGAGGAGAGATTAAGGGTTTACAATGAAAATACTGCACCACTGATATCCTTTTTTGAGGAGAAAGGAGTTTTGGTCAGGATTAATGGAGAAAAGAGTGTGAGTGAAGTTTTTGATGATATTAAAAACTCTTTAGGAAGAGTTACTTCTAATTGAAATATAAGTGAAATGTAAGCAAGGTACAGCAAAAAGTCAAGTACGGTAAAATTACATTTAATTTGCCTCAATTAAACTTCAAATGAGGGTAATTTTAGGATTAAAAAAGTTGTTCATCAATTTAGATTAATCTCCAACTGATAAAGTAGCGTCGTGTCTCTCATAATTTACTTTAATAAATTAAAAAAATATTCTCTAAATCCTATATATTTTTGTTATTTATAGGATGTTTTTGTGAGTGATTATTTTTGTTTCTTTTTCCTTCATAAGAGTAATAATTTAAGAGAATAAACAAATAATTTAGAAAGTCCGTATAAACATGAAAAGATAGCCTGTCAAAGTAATTATTCCACATGAGGTAGAAATTATCTCACTCATTATATAAATAGTATATCCTGAAATAATAAGGAGTTCCCCATTCTTGAGTTGGTTTGAGCAGTCAATTAATCGATTGTTACTACTGATAAGGTGTTATGAACTGAAAAGTTTATAAAGATGGTAATTTTCCCTATGTAGATATGGAACTCGATTTTTCAAAAATAAATCAAAAAGGAGTTGGGCATCGTCTTAGGAAAAAGGAAATGGATGGTCCATTAGTGTTAGAGAAATTGCTCTTTGAAGAGTTTATTCCACCATATTCTTCTGGAACGAAGTCTTATAGCGAAGTTTATGAAAATCTAAGAAATGAATACGATTCTTTGATTCGACAGCAAGATTCAGTTACAAATGGAAAGAGACCTATAATGCTTGATGTTCTTGTTGATGCAACTCTTCAAAGAGAAGCGGTAAGAAACTCTATGGATTTAATCCAAGGATATTATTACCTAAAAGACGATAATTATCTAAAAAACTAATTTTTTTTATTTTTTATAATTTTTTATCTTATTTGTGTCATATTTGCTTTTGTGTGGTTTCTTCATCGCGAGAAATTAGGGTTAAACTCAATTAGAAGTTTACCTTAAAGCATCTTTAATCCAGTTAGGTTTTGCCTTTATTCTATACAACATAAATGTTTTTCCTGAAAAATATTTTCCATAAATCTTGAAGCCACAATTTTCATAGAAATTCATAACCCTTTTGTCTTTAGATGAAACATTTGAATAGATAAAATTTATTTTTTCTTTTACTGCAAAGTCTGCTAATTTTTTCATTAGTTTTTTTCCAATACCTTTTCTTAAAACTAATACACAAATAAAATCCATTTGTATTTTACCTTTGGATTTTTCTTTGAATGAAATTAATCCTTTTATCTTTTGATTTTCTTTGTAAACAAATGTGCGGACTTCTTTCAAATGTTTTATTGTTTCATTTAAAGTAGCATATCCTTTCGGAATTTCCATTTGAAGCCCTTTATTATACACTTTTGCGGCTTCTATTATATCTTTTTGTTTTAATTTTTCAATCATTATTTTACAAAATGCAAAACTTATTTATAATTCTTACTAAATAAAGGCGAACTTTTAACTCTAAAGTTTTCCTTCGGAACGTTGCACTAAGTTTTAGGTCTTCCCGTTGGTCAGACGAAACTAACAAGAATTTAATGGTTACGAAACCTTGCAGGTTTCTCCACCCAAATCACTCACTTCAATCGTGACTTCATCAAATTCCGATGATAAAAATAATTTCATATGGAAAAACACAAATGAGTTGCCATAATAATTGCAATAATAATATATTTAAAGTAGATTAAGGTAGAAAGCACATTAATTCAATTAATTTATTATTTTACACTTATTATTTAACAATCTGGAAATAATTATGTTAATAAAGGGAAAATAATTACATGAATTAAGGGGATATATTTATAAATCATAAACATTTTTATTGATAATAGTAAGCATAGGAGTGAAGTGAAACTAGTAAAGTGAAAGCAGTAAAAGTAATAATTGTAGAAAAATAATGCTATAAAATAATATGACACTCATAAAACAATAAATCGCAGATAAAAAGATAGTAGGTAAAATAGATAGCAAATAACAAATGGTAAATAAAATAAAGAAAAGAATAAATAAAAAATAACAGAGGGTATGGTTATTGTAAGAATGCGGATAGATGTACAAATCTGCAATCTGCGTAATATCTTTAAGGTGAATTCAAATGTCTCTAAAAATATACAATACAATGACAAGAAAGATTGAAGAGTTTAAACCAATAAAAGAGGGAGAAGTTAGGATATATAGTTGTGGTCCAACAGTGTATAATGTTCCACATATCGGTAATTGGAGAAGCTTTGTTAATTACGAACTCCTTAGAAGGTATCTCGAATATAAGGGATATAAAGTTACTCAGGTAATGAATCTCACCGATGTTGATGATAAGACAATTAGAGAGTCACAAAAATTAGGCATGAAACTCAATGATTTCACAAAGAAATATATTGATGCTTTTTTTAGAGAGAGAGATTTGCTCAATATTGAAAAGTTTGAGGTTTATCCAAGAGCAACTGAGCATATAAAGGATATGATTGCTCTTATAAAGAGATTAGATAAGAATGGACACACATATATTTCTAATGGTAGTGTTTATTATAAAATATCGAGTTTTAAGGATTATGGAAAACTGGCTCATTTAGATATGAAACATCTCAAAATAAATGCAAGTGGTCGATTAGATAATGACGAGTATGAGAAAGAAAACCTAAATGATTTTGTACTTTGGAAGGCATGGAAACCAGAAGATGGTGATGTTTTTTGGGAAACAGAGTACGGTAAGGGAAGACCTGGTTGGCATATTGAATGCTCCGCAATGAGTATGAAGTACTTAGGAGAGACCTTTGATATACATACTGGAGGGGTTGATTTAATATTTCCACATCATACAAATGAGATAGCACAGTCAGAAGGTGCTACTGGAAAGACATTTGTTAATTACTGGTTTCATATAAATTATCTTGTAGTTTATGGAGAAAAGATGTCTAAGTCAAAGGGTAATTTTTATCTGCTCGAAGATATTATTAAGAAAGGTTACGATGCAAGAACAATAAGATATTTGCTAATTTCAACACACTACAGACAGCTACTTAATTTTACTTTCGAAGGGTTGGAAGCATCTAAAAATGCTATTAAAAGGATTGATGATTTTGTGTTTAATATGAATGAGATTAAGGAAGATGGAGAGGTTCGAGACGAGGTTAGAGAAGTAATTAACAAGAAAAGAAAAGAGTTTGAGGATGCAATGGATAACGATTTGAATATTGCGAGGGCTTTATCTGTGTTGTTTGCGTTTATTAATGAGATTTATAAAATGAAGGTTAACAAGAAAGAGGCAAAGTTAGTGATTGAGTTCTTGATGAAGATTGATAAGGTTCTGGGTATTATGAAGTTTCATCTAAACGAAGAGGTTCCTGATGAAGTAAAGAAGTTGGTTGAGAAAAGGAAGAAAGCAAGAATGAATAAGGAATGGAAAAAGGCCGATGAAATAAGAGATAAGATTAAGGATATGGGTTTTGAGATTATGGATAATGGAAACGATACAAAGATAAAAAGAATAAGATGAAAGTAAGTTGAGTAATTAAAAAAGATTATGGAAGTAATACCTTTTGCTTGTTAAAAACGAAAGATATTAAAGAAAGATATTGAACATTTTTGATTGTATTGTTTTGCGTTTATTGTTTTGTTTTCTATTGTTTATTGTTTCTTTTATAATCTTTGGGGGGATGAAGAATGCAAACTGGAGTTAAGATTATGGATACTATGACAAAGAATCCTATTGTGTGTAAACCGAACGACAGTATTATTTACTGTGCGGGGCTTATGACAACACATGAAATAGGAAGCTTGATTGTTATTGAGAATGGGACTGTTAAGGGAATCGTTACTGAGCAGGATTTCACAAGAAAGGTTGTTGCAAATAATATGGATGTTAATCAAAGTATTGATTCTATTATGGAAAAAAACGTCATCAGCTTACCTCCAGATAAGGATATTGAAGATGCTGTGATTGTTATGGCTGATAATAATATTAAACATCTACCTATTATTGATAAGAAAGGCAAGTTAGTGGGATTTCTTACCTCAAAGGATGTTCTGAAGATACAACCAGAGTTAATAGAACTTCTTATTGAAAGAATAAGAATGAATAACGGCAATTATAATATTAGAAACGAGTATAATAGGGAGTATCATTAGGACCTTTCAATAATGAAATAAAGTTTGGAAAAATTTTATAAGAAGGCAATATAGAGACAGAGGTTAATATCAATTAATAGATTATAGATTAATAAAAACATATGAGTTCTATTGATTAATAGAAATAAACAGGTAAATCAAAATTAAAGATTTAAATCAAAAATAAAATAAGTAAACAAGAGTTAATAAGAGTGGCAGTTAACCCACAGCTCTTCTCATATCATTGATTTCAGCACTGTTAACCCCTTCAAGAGATCTAATTGTCTCTATAAGTCCATCAAGATCTTTGTATGATTCGTCAATCCCAAACAAAGCGGTTACTGATTTGAGACCAAAAGCAACTTCTTTTCTTTCAAATTTGATGTCACCAGTACCTATGGCCTCTTTTATCTTTTCTGAAACTGCTTTTTCTAACTTGTCTAAATCTGTATCAACAGATTCAGGCATTATCTTTACCGATATTATCATAAAACCCATTTTTATACCTCATTTTAAAGAGTATGATTTTATCTGCTTTAAATTTTTTAATTTAATTCATTTGAAGTTAATTTATTTAGTTTGGTCCTACAAAGCCGCAATTTGGACAAGTATACTTTGTTCCTTTTGCTCTACAATCACCACATCTTGTAATTTCATGACCACAGTTTGGGCATTTGAATGTGACAGAACCTTCAATATTTGTTACAACTCTCTTACAGGAGACACATACTTTCTCTTCAACCATTTTCTCACCTTTAAGCATAAATAAAAAATATGAATGAAAAATAATATATAACAATATAATAACATAATAAGCACTT
>CAZZHT010000063.1:0-6764 GCA_964653825.1 uncultured Methanosarcinales archaeon | reverse complement strand
GGCAACTACATCCAATTACTTATCATCATTATATAATCCAAAAGCCACTCAGTCAAAAACACTTTACCTCTTCTACAAAAAAGATAACAATCTTTATATCACAAAAAGATTCAATGCATCAAAAACTGACTATGCTTACACCCTATTCAAGATGCTTATAGACGATATAAAAAAATCGAATACCCAAAAGGTAACTCCCTGTAATGAGGAAAAAACTCTGGAATGCAATGCTAAATCCTTCTGTAAGTTCTTAGAAAAAAATCATTATAATGTTTCTGAATCCTCCTCATTCTCTAATTTATGTAATGCTAATATCCCAAAATACCTCATAACATTACATCATAAAAAAATAGACCACTCTTCGGGTAAATGCGAATATGTTGTTTTTGATAATTATGATGAGCAAAAAATAAAAGATACTATCAAGAAGCACCTCTCACCATCACAATCATCTCAATCTTCCTTTCAAATCTTTGTTGGTGCCTTAAACAATCTCAAGAAAAACCCCTGTACGCTTGTGAAGCACAGGTATCAATTTCTAATCAATGATTCATCACTAAAGAAACCGTTATTGTACTACAATCAAAAAACAAAAAAATACGAACTGAGGTATCCAACCTTTAACATAGCATTTTATGTTCCTTAAATGTTCTTAATACCTCTTATTGAAAATAGACTAATAAAAGAATCTCACAATTTTATAATGATTCTGCTAATTCAGAATGATTATGATATAGACCTTAACATACAACTAAATACCAACACCTTCAAACACACTTTTCATCATCATACCAACACTTAACTGTAACTATTATCTTATTGTCCTTTATCAAAATCCTTAGTAATCTTTGCAACAAAGAATCCATCTGTGTTATTGTCATTAGGATATATTCTCAAACACCTTTTAACAGCATCATTATACTGACTTCCATTAAACTCAACAACAGGTTCACTTCTCTCAATATTCAAATCAAAATCCACGACTCTTGCATTGCTATATCTCTCGAGGAGATAACTAACAACCCCTTCATTTTCCTCAGGTTCCATTGAACATGTTGAATAAACCATCACACCCCCAACCTTAAGAAGCTCAAAAGCATGTGAAATTAATTTCTTCTGAACAGAAGTGAGTTTACTAACTGCCTTCGGATTCCACATCAACAGAGTTCTAGGACTCTTTCTAACAGTTCCAATTCCAGAGCAAGGCGCATCTAATAGGATTTTATCAAACTCAACCTTTGGAAAAGTCATACCATTATACTTTGTAACAATAGTATTAAACACACCGCATCTCTGTAAATTGAATCCGAGAACATTGATTCTCTGTGATGAAATCTCGTTTGCCACTATGAGTCCCTTGTTATCCATCATTGCTGCCATCTGTGTTGTCTTTGATCCTGGTGCCGCAGACATATCCAGCACAATTTCTCCGGGCTTTGGATTCAAGACAATTGGGGGAATCATACTTGCTGCCTCTTGAACATATATCAAACCAAGTTGATGTTCCAAACTATTTCCAATATCCCTTCGATCTCCATCAATCCAAAATCCATACCTACACCAAGGAATTTTCTTAACACTCCAATTCTTTGAAAGCGATTGAAGAACCTTGTTTGGTTCTGCTTTAATAGAATTAATTCTAAATGATCTCTGGACAAATGAAGTAAGATAAACCAAAAATGTCTTATATCTTTCTCCTAATAACAATCGATATCTCTCATCAAATTCCCTTTTTATCCATAAATCTTTATTTATTTGAGTCAAACCCAATCTTTCATAATCCTCATCTTCAACAATATCTGAGATTCTAATCATCTTAGCAGTATTTTTATCTTGAACCATCGTTTCATACCTTATATTACCTATTAAGCTTATCAAATAAATTATCCCATTAAAATTTTCTTCAACTCTTTCTGTTTTTTATTAAGTATTTATTCAGAATTTCTATAGATTTTTAGAGTTTCTATAAAGATTTCTATTCAAATTTATTATTACTCAAAATTTACACACAAAAAAACCATGATCCTTCTCATACTTATCCAATCTTAAAAACTCGAGAATCTTACAACTCTTCTCAAGCTCACTTCTAACATTATTATATATCTTATTGGGATTAACAGTAACATCAATACTTCTTGACTTAACTGCAATCATACCTATTCCACCCTTTTTCAAGAACATTCTTGCATTAGTCAGGAAAATCTTAACTTGTTCTCTATGGGCTACATCCTCAAACAGAAAATCAACCTTATTTACAATATACTTGTACCTCTCAGGATGGAATGCATCATCTAAAATAGGAATAATATTGTTTCTTCTCATAGCAAGGAAATATAACTTTTTTAGAACAAAAGGACTCACATCAACACCAAAAACAACACCTTCACTTTCAACTAAATCCGAAACATGGCTCAGAGTGGTTCCAGATGCAGAACCCAAGTAAAGAACCCTCGCTCCCTTAAACAGGCCAATATTTTTTAATCCAAGAACAATTGCAGCCCCCAATTTTGACTTATTTGGAATCCAGTTTCTTAATTCTACAAAACCCTTTTTTTCAAACCTATTTAACTCATTAACACTAGAATCATCAACCTTATGAGATGAATTCATTGAACCTTCACTAAGAGATTCAGTTCTAACTCTCATTAGATTTTCTCCATATACCTGATGACCTTCATCTAAATTCACAGTATAAATTAAAATCTTGCCCTTTTTCCTAACTTCAAACAAATTCAAACCATCATAAACTCTATTAAACCCTCCCTTAATCTTTCTAATTTTATTATTTTTGTCACTATTGTCGCTTTTGCCTCTCTTGTTATAATTGTCACTGCTTCTACGATTACTACTCTTATCACTCTTGTAACTTTTATTACTCTTTCCATTACCCTTACTTTCACTCCTATTGTGATTACTTTTCCCTCGATTATCTTTTTCATACTTTTGTTTTTCATAGAATCTCTGCTTATCTTGATGCTGTTGCCCTTTATTGTTGATTATTATCATCTTCTTACTACTTTTATTACCGCTATTTTTCCTTTCTTTCTCTCTTTCTCCATGAGCAACCCTACCTTTGCTACTACTATAGGTCTTATTCATTTTATTTCTTTCATTCTTACTACCATTAATCTTATCCTTGAACCTTTTTTTGCCATGTGTCATAAAATCACCGTATCATCAGCTCACCTATTTACCACTTCACTGAAAACCTTTCTTCCAAATCTTTCTTTAACTTCTCACCTAGGGAAACCCTACTTGAGACCCTATCTTTTTCATTTTCGCTACTCATATCTGTGATATTATTAATCACACCAGTATCTTTATTATTGGTTTTATTTACCTTAAAATAATCCACTTTAACTGCCATTGATATCTTATCTGCTAACATTCTTGCTGCCTTACCTCTTAAGCTTGGTTTAACTTTCTGGATTAATGGATGTTGATAGAGTATTCCATACTTTGGTGGTCTTGAACCTGTTTTCAAATGTCTAAATAGTGCATCCTCTGCTCCTAGCACCTGTATTGATGATGACGGGAGAACCGCCAAATTCCTAACAGACCCAACCTTCTCAATCAATCTAGCAGCAATCAATGTTCCCGCAACCACTTTCAAATTAGGAGTATGCTCATCAAGGATTTCTTCAATGTATTGCTCCAATCTTTCTCTATCATTGGTGAGGTTTCTCAGTTGATTAGAAAACACAGCAATAACCTCAATATCTCTAAAGGAGCATCTCTTTCCAACGCTTTTATCATAATTCAGTCCATAATCAGAATAAACATCAGAAAGCACCTTATGAAATTCATCGCTCATAGATTCCTTATTATCCTTCTCAGCACCATTAAAATTCATAATCTTAGTACCAAAACTCACAATCTTACTTGAGTCCGTTAATAAGTCAATCAGCTCCGGAAAATAAATATCATACCAATCCCTCACCCTCTTACTAATGATATTAACAACCTTATCAATAGCATCAATGCTTCTGATAGCATTAATCACAGAAACACTATAATCCATTGAATTAACAATCTTTTCTCTCGTAAGCTCCATAGTATTTCTCTTAAGCACATTGTAAATTTGTTCATTTCTTAAGATTTTCAAAACAGCTTCATTAAAATCATTAGAATCAAAAAAACTAGCTTTTATAGGTCTTAAATCAACACATTTCTCATTAAAATCCCTAAAAATTCTCTCCTTGCTAACAATATCCTTATTAATGCTATTCTTATTAATAATCTGCTTATTAACAATCTCATTATTTATGATATCTCTCATTTCAGTTATCTTAGATTCATCAACAAAAACAATACTTCTAACATTACCATTATCATCATTTTGATTATTATCATCAGAATGATTCAACAGATTGGCTTTGTTTTCACATACTTTTCTAATAAACCTCTTGAGAATTCTAATCTCCTCTTCACTGACCCTTTTGTTTTCCAGAAAATTATAATATTTAACTATTGATTTTTTAGCCATTGATTTTTCTTTAATATCAAACTCCTCAAAATCAATAACCTTGCCACCTGAAAATAGAAAGCTTCCCGCTATGTTTGAATAGAGATAAACCGATTGAATAGGTTGAGCATTCTTTTTTGTTATCTGATGTTTAGAATTATCTCTAATTACATCATCTATTTTCTCATACTTTTTCTCTTTACTTCCTTTTCCAGCAGTTGATTTCAACATTTTAAAATCCCTTCACCCTTAAAAAACAAAACCATTTAAAATCAGATAACTGATTCATAGATTCATAAGATAGATTATTATAATCAATTAAATAAAAAAATAATCCTACAAAATAATTATCAAACGAATAATTTTTATAATAATTTCTATACAACTCATTATACTATACTAATAATCACCATATATAAATTAGATATAAATTAAAAATAAATAAAAAAATACAATATAATAAACCTTGCTTAACTACATTTCTTACTTGTTTTTGAATCACTAATAAAAACTAATAAACTAATGAATTATCCTAAGACAAACATACACAAGACATATAACATGCAATAAATATAATACAGCACAATTTAGTATAACATATTATCTAACCTATAATACAACACAATATTTATACAACACTAATGAAAAAAATCAACTTATTTTCATTGAGCAATTCTCTTGCTTTCTTACTTAATTTACCATTACTTAAAAAAACAACAACCCTTTTCTTTAAAAGCACATCATATGCCAATCCCTTGATATCTTGTTCTGAAATGCTCTTCTTTGCCTTTGCAACGCAGAAGACCCTTAAATTTCCAAAATCAATCTCAACAGAACCATAAAACTCATACTCTTTTCCCTTTTTTATTATTTCTATATTTGATGCTTTTATCCTATTTAAAATAAGGGTTCTCACAACCTTATTAAAAAAAGAGCTCGTGTCGAAGTAATTGAGGTTTTTACTTACATACTCCTTAATCATATCATCTGTCACTGTTGTAATCTTCTGATTCTCATGTGTATTTTTGTTTATGCTCTCGTTTATGTTACTGTTTGTACTCTTTTGTGTACTGCTGATTGCACTTCTTTCTGTACTCATTGTACTTTTTTCAATATTTTTATCTTTATTAGCATTATGAATACTATTGCTACTCTTGTTAATCTCTTGCTCTCTTTTCATACTATTAGAATTATCAGTACCTTTCTTAATATTAGAAATACTCTGGTTTATTTCATTTTTATCATATGAATCCTTAGCTCCTGATACTCCTATGGATTTATCTAAATGCTTCAAATTCGAATTAATCTCTTTATTTTTATTCAAGCTCTCTTTCTCATCATTACTACCTATTTGAGCAGTGTTCCCAATTTTACTACTCTCATTGCCCTTCTCATCACCCTGAGTTTTCTTGTTTTGAGATTCGCTAACTTTCTGAATATTGCCCTTCTCCTCGGTAATCTTTTGAGAGCTATTGCTTTTTTGATAATTATTTTCCCTCTCTTTAAGGATTCTATAAACATCATCATTGCTCAGATTATAAAATTTCCAATATAAGATTGTCCTTCCATCTGCCTTAATAATATTTATAGGGACTGCAAAATCATTAATCAAGCCCATACTTACTCTCATCTGTGGGGTAAGCTCATCGCTTCGAACCAATTTTTTCTCTTTAAGCAACTCAAAAGCATCCATTTCGTTTCTTTTCAAATGATTAGTAAATCTCTCAAGTAATCTCTTTTGCTGAGGAAGATAATACAGAGGTGAAGTTCCTATCTTGAGATGACTTACATTTAGCAAATGTGATGACACCAGCTGCGATAAAAATGCAGAGGTTATGATACTATCTTTACCAATGTATTTGCTGACCTCGTCAGACAGCACAGGTCCCCTCATTTTTATAAAATTTATAATCTTATTCTGAATATCATTAAAATTCTTCTCATTACTGATAACCATATTAAATAAGACACACCATATGTTTTTATTTCTTTCTTTTTTAACAATACTTCAATTCATATTAATCCTTTAATATTAATTCTTTAATAAACACTTAAATCGAAAGTTTATTAAATTAAATCCTATTATCAAGTTCATAATATCCAATAATATCCTATCTGCATTGCTCTCATTTAGCATCTTAATTGTAATTTATAATTTATACAATTCGTATATTTCATACTTAAACACATATCTAAGCAAACTCTATCCTGAGCATATTGTCTCTAAGCACATTGATTAAATATAATTACAGAATTATCATATAATAACCAGGGTAATAATCAATTAAAATTTGATATA
>CAZZHT010000062.1:0-6765 GCA_964653825.1 uncultured Methanosarcinales archaeon | reverse complement strand
GAAAGTGTTCCTTCCCACTCCCAACAAATTTTATCAGTGTTTTTGTTAATGTTCATTTCATGAACAAACAGAATAGAAGATAAGAGTAAAACCATAATAAAACTAGCAATACCAAGAGCAAACCCAAATTGTGCAAATGTAGTATTAATATCTTTCTTATTCATTTTCATCACTTATTTTTTTTACATAACCAATTTTTTCTTCTTTCTCATGTTTTTCTTCATATTTTGTGGCAGTGTATTGTGCAATAATAACATAAGAAACAATAATAGGAGGAGACCATAACAAAAAAGATTTGAGTATAAAAGAGAAAGAACAACCAAGTATTATAGAGAATAGGTTGAAGAAAATACATATTATAGAAAAGGCGATTAAACTAAAAAGGAAAACATCCAAAACTATACTCCAATAATTACTTACAATAACTTTTTTATAAACTGGATATTCTTCCAATCCTTTCTTTAATTTCTTCCTCATTTTTCATCATCTCCTTTATTTCTTTCATAACGCCATTCATAATATAAGTCAGTAAGTATTAATCGCCAATTTGTAGGATTCATTATTTCTTTAAGAGTTACTGGTATTTCCATCAATAATTTTTTATTCTTATAATATGCTTCTACTAATTTACCATTCCTAATTTCGTATCTCCAACTGTTCATAATTCATTGCTCCTTTTTATTTTTTTTATGTATTGTGTGTTTTGTGTGTTCAAAACATAATTATAATCTCTCCCTATTCCTACCAAAATCGCACCATCTTCTCTCACTATTATTATTTTACCTTTCCATCCTCTTAATGAGTTTTTTAATCTGAATTTTATCATGTCTCCTTTTTGAAAAATGTTTATCACCCTAAAAAGCTCATTCGTTGAAGTTTTTCAAATAATAATTTTATGAGGAGGAAAGTTGGGTCGGGAAGTTTTTTATTTTCGCTTATTGAGATTAAAGAAGTTAAGATGCTCCATTTTGTTTGGAAGTAGTGCATTCTCAAATCTGCTTTGTTTTTTCCTATTCTACAAAACCGTCTTGTTTTTTCTTTTCCTGTTTTTGATGTTCCATAATATAATGCTCCAATAATTATTAAGTACATGAGGGTTTCTTTCCAATCAAATTCTTTCTTTAATAATTTATTTTTTTTAAGAAGTTTTATCCATTGTTCTTTTGAGGATGGTCTAGCAAAATTAATTTTTAGTTTAATATAATCATGTTTGTTACTTATTTTTCTAATTTTGTAGGCCATAAGAAGTGTAAAGTATAACTCATATTTAAACTTTTGGAACGTATAAACTATATTATATAATAATTGTTTTAAAAACACGAAAGATTTAAGTATGAGATGTTTTGAAGAATTCATCAAGTTTCTTATTTTTCCTTATTGTTTCATACTTGATTTTCTTATTTTTCTCCTTCTTCATTTTTTACCTCCAACTGCTAACACCCAATTCAAAAAATTCCACTTATTCATTTTGCCTCCTTAACTGCATAAATACTCTCTTTTTTACCCCACACTAAACTCTTATTCTTTAAGAAGAATATTAATCTTTCTTCAAAAAGTTTTAGTGTGTTTTCATCTTCTTCACTAATTACTTCAATATTAAAAATGTTATAATCTAAGTTTGTGAGTTGAAACCAATAAAGAATCCAATCAACAATGCGATTAGATAATCTGTATTTTACAAGTTCATACGTTTCTTTCACTTTCTCCTGTCTCCTAAAAAATTCTTTCTTTTTCATTTCAGAATGGTCATTAACAATCTTTCCAGTCCCTTCTCTGCAGGTATGCTTTTGGGAATATTCATTAAATACTTATCATCCACTTCCATAAAAAATTTTTGTTCCCTAATATTATAATATAAGTCCCCCTTACCAAACGCTCTAGTTTGATATGTTCCCACTCTAATAAAATTATGGTATATTAAAAAGTTCTGTTTTTTATAATCTTTCATTTTGTCTCCTCCCACCTTATTTTTTGCGTAATCCTCTTTGTTATCATATCCCAATAAATGAATAAGAGTCCTTTATTAACGTATTGATTAGGAGAATTTTTTATTAGAGTTATTTCTTCTATCTTTGTTCTATCCCACCCCCTAATCCTTTTAATCAAATCATTATATATTTCAACTTCTTTATAAGTAACAGTTGGTACTGGAGTCCACCAACAAGGTTTGTTAGACATTCCTCTTTTTCTTCTAATACAAGTCTCACATATGTCCTTAGGAATTAAAAGATGAGTTATGGAGCAAATACCATAATCATCCATCGTTAAACTGAACATTTTTTTTCACCTCCTTAAGTATCTCTTGTTTTTCCTTTTCACCCACTTTATCAAGTTCTTTTTTAATCCTCTCAATAATCTTATTTTTTAGTTTGGTTTCTTTCAATTCTTGCTTATGCTGAACACTCCTTATCTTCTCAATCTTCTTACTTTTCATTTTTTTAAAAGCGTTAATGAATTCTCTCAAATCTCTCCCCTGATTCTCCTCACGTATTCTCTCAGCATATTCTCTTATGCTTATTTGATTTAAAATATTTTGTGGTTTTGCCATATCAACTGTGAAATTGTCTAGTTCATTATGTTTTAGGGGGAGGCAGATTAAATGACTTGTTTTGTGCATAGTCCAAGGAACCCTGTATAATTTTCTAATCCCATAATCTCCTAAATCGAAAAAAGATTCTTCGTTTTTCTTTTTATTCTTTGATTTTAATTCTGTCTTACTCTTAACAAACAAAGCAAGTTCTCTTGCTATGTCTGGATAATCATCTTTCAAAAAATAATCTTTTAAATTATCCCAAAAGATTGTGAAGTGAAATCCTCGGTATGCACTGTAAGAGAGTAGGTAAGGCACGTGTAATTTTTCGTAGAAATCTCTGATGCGTATTGCTTGTTCTTTAACTAATTTAAGTTTTTTACTTAATGGGCCTTTTGTTAAGTTCTCATATGCTTCTTGTGGGTTTGATGGTTTTGTCAGGGTTTTTCTTAAATCAGCGTCTAAATCAATTCCAAAATCCCAACCATATCTCTCCCACTCATCGGGTAATTTTAGTTTTTTGTGTAATTCATAATCATATGCTTTCACGTATTCAAAGCTCCTATAAAAATTCCATTCTGGACTTTCATCTTCTTCTTTATCAACAAATCTCTTTTTTATTTGTCCAACTAAGAATCCAATTTTACCAATTGAGTATCCCCTGTGCATTCGATTATTGCCTAAAAAACCTACCTCATGTCCCCTAATTGCTTTTAAGATTTCCCAAATAATTGCTTGTCTTTGTTCATTGTTCCAATACCACATTGCATAATCATTCTCTATTTTAACCACCTTCTTTTAATTTTTCTAATAGCGGGAGGTGGATTTGAACCACCGACCTGTGAGTTATGAGCCCACTGAGATAACCTGACTATCTCCACCCCGCTCTCTTCAAACATTTCCTTCTGTTTTTTTCAAAACATCTTTAAAAGTAAGTTTGAACAACCACTCATTATATTCATTATATCTTTCTTTATCCTTTTTTACTTTATCAATCCATCTTTCGGCATCAAGTTTTATTTGTACAAAATCATCCGAATTTTTCGTAATATCAAATGCATCTTCAAAGAGTAAATCTGGATTATCTTCATATTTTAAATAAAACTCACATGCTGATTTAATGATTGGATTAACTTCATTATCAACAATCTCCTGAACCAAATCAAAAATTATTCCAAGTGCTTCTTCTTTTGAACCAACAATTTGCTCTTTAGTAGTTAATCCTTGTATTATCATATTTGCAGAAGATTTTGCTAAATCATTCACAGACAAATATTTAATTCTTAAATTAAGTGATTTTGGCTTCATTTTTTACCTCCCTTAACAACTTCTTTCACATAACCAATCTTAATCTCTTTTTCTTGAACTTTGCTATTATCCTTAGCATATAATTGAGACATAATAGTCAAAAGGAGAAGATAATCAATTACGAAGAAAACTTCCCCCCATTTATCTTTTGGGAATACTGTCGTCAAAGGCAAAAACAAAACAAGAGAAATCATATTAGAACCTAGAAGCCCAGTCCTTAACACTGCCCAAAAGAGATGTTCTGAATTATCTACTCGAATTCTCTTATAAACTGGCTTTTCAATCTTAATCTTATCTTTCATAATCAAACACCCTTTAATTTATTTCTTCTACCTTTTTCTCTTCTTTATTTTTTGGTTTGCTATAACAAATAATTTTATGATTTTATTAATTTCGTTAAGGACTATGTTATTGATTGTGATGAGTTTTGGTTTTGAGTGTGTTTCTCGAAGCCAACCTTGATTGATTAAGAGTTTTATTTCTCTATAAAAGTAAGATAAATTATGTTGTTTTTTGGTTCTATTTAGTATTTCTTTTGATAATTGGGTTATGATTGCGGATTCTGTTAGGGGTTCATTATTGTTTTTTATGATTATTTGAAAAATAATGATATCTTCCACATTAAAGAATTTTTCTTTCATGGGGCATCACCTACTAATTCAACCCTCAAGATTTTGTTTAGGAGTATTGCTTCTAGACGTTGTGGAGTTTTTATAAAGAGGTGTGTTTCGGTGTATCCAGTACATATTCCTTCTTTTTTAGAAGGATATGTGCCCCCATCATCATAAATAATCTTAATTCTTTTATTTAAGTATGCTTCCCATGTTTCCATATTTTCCACCATTTGAAGGTGTGTTTTTTTGAAGGTAATGTTTCCCTTTTAAGAACACCTTCTATTTCCAATTCCATTAAAATCTTTTCAGCAGTTGGTCTTGATACTCCTAACTCGAGAGCAACATCTTTTATTGTTACTCTTTTGCTTTCAGAATTCTTTATTAATTCTAAGATTTTATTCTTCTTTCCTTTTTCCATTTTTAATCACACAAAATCTTTCTTTCTTCCGACGATATACAAAAAGAATTTTTTTACTAATCGTCTAAAGACCTTCTAAATAGGGTAAAGCATTACTTATATTTAAATCTTTCTTTATCATTTTTTGATAATAAATGCTATCATTCATTATTATTCATTTATAACAAATGATAATATTTGGTGTTGTAAATTAATAATAGATGATAGCATTAATCAGACACAAACCAGACATAAATCAGTTAAAAAAACTATTAAAAGTTGATAATAAAATGATAATAATTGATAGAAAGTTGATAGAAAGATTTAAATATTCTAAAAGTTTTAAAAGTCCTATGATAAAAAAACGAAGTCCTGGAGAGCAGGAAAGAGTAAAAAAAGAAATGGATGAATACAGAAAAAAATATGGATTAAAAGCTCTTAATGAAAAACTAAAAAAATTTTTTGGCCTATGAAAATTAAAACATAGAAAGATTTAAATATTCTAAAAGCTTAGAAGAAAATTATGGTTGATGTCAGCGCTTGTGGAGATATAAAAAGTTTCAAAGAGTTTCGGGAAGGAAACGAAGAACGATTTAATGAATTTCTTGTTTGTGTAGGAAGACTTGTAAAACCTGATAAGTATGCACAAGAAAGAGAACTGCATGAGAAAAAAATTCAATCTCTTCTAAACTCACAAAGTGAAAATGTTGGGGGAATCTTCAAAATTGCAACTTATTACAGCACAGGGAAAAAACTTGGGAGGAAACTTTTTGGAAAGGTTAAAGTTGAAAAAACAAAAACTAAATTACCCCCACTTATCACAACTGTTGAGAGGGTTGTTTTCAGATGATACGTGTTGGAGAATTATTCAATGCTTGTAATGGTTCATTAGATGAATTCCAAGAATTTAAGCGTTCTAATGATATAAAATACCAAAATTTTTTGGTTTGTACAGGGGAAGTTCTCAACAAATTAAAATATCCTGAAAGATATTTGAGGTTTGAAGAACAACAGAAAAGAATAAAAGAAAGATATGATAAAGCTTTGAAAAAACTATTAAAAAGTGAGAGTGAAAGGTTAGAAAAAAAATATGGTATTAAAGAACTGCCCCCAGAAGATACTGATACTTTGAGAGAGATTGGCAAAAAGATTATAATCAAAAGATTTGGTGATTTCATAATAGAAAAGAAGAAAAAAACCATTGAGAGGATGACTAATCTTTGAAAAAATTCCTTCTGAAAACACAAAGATTTATCCTAAAAAAAAGAATTGGGGACTCCCCTTAAAGTCTCATTTTTTTGGGGTTTTGTGAGACTCTCATAAAGAAAAGTATATTTTATAGCATCATAATATTTAAATACTTATTCTGCTTTATGAAGAATTAGTATGCCCACTGGAGACTACAGGCCGGACCACACAGAGCATACGTTAGTTTGAGACAACCCTTATCTGAAAATGGGTTGGAGCTTGACGGCGTCCAGAACAGAAGATGATAAGATAAGAGCGGTGAAGGAAGTCCTATGCTACAAAAAACTGGATAAGAAATGCCGGAACCTGAATTTTATCTAATGGAGCAGTAATGCCTTTGCAGTGTTTGCTAAAAGAACGATAAAATTCTGAATTTTATCATCTTTGAAGCAAAGTCTTTATTACTAAAAAGTAATGCTTCATTCATTATCAAAAAAAGAAAATGAATGATAGCATTAAAAAAATAAAGGCTTACTGGATACTTTAGGAATATAGGTGAAAAGCACCTAGTTTCTTCCTATGGAACCCCCATTTTTCTAGTTGGTAATATGATAAAAAAACATTAAATTATAGACGATAAGAGCAAATAACACCTTAAACAATCATTGTTTGTAAAATACACGCTACTTACACGTATCGAAAATGATAATAAACGCTACCTTTTCATT
>CAZZHT010000061.1:0-6935 GCA_964653825.1 uncultured Methanosarcinales archaeon | reverse complement strand
AAAAAATAACTTATAAAAAAAATAAGGTAAAAATATCATAGAAGATTGTATTAATTATAAGAGATAATACTATTTTTAATTGTTTGATTTTAGTGTTTATAGTGTTTACCCACCTGAAACCACTGAGAGTAATTTTAATTCATCGTCGTTATCAATGTAATTATCTTCGGTTGATATCTGATTATTTTTTAGGATTACAACTTCTTCAGGGTTGATGTTATATTTTTTTAGAATTGAAAGTATCTTTGTTTTTTTGTTAAGTTGAAGCTCGATAGATTCGTTTGTTTGTTCAATGAAGAGTTTCATAAAACATGGGAATCGGGTTTGATTTATATAGTTGTTGCTCATGACTTGTTTGTTATAGTATGACTTTGTTTTTATAAGATGAGATACATTTAATAAGGAGTGCTTAATGACTCTTTAAACGTGATGTTACTACATTATGGCGTGATTGTGTTATTTGAGAGAATATGATAGAATATGATATAATTTAATAGAACGTAATCAATTATGGCTCATATAAAAAGATAATCGTTTTTCAAGAGGTTTAAAATGACTGAAATTATTTTTTTGGGTACTTCATCAATGATCCCAACCAAAGAGAGAAACCATTCATCAGTGTATTTGAAACATGATAATCTATCTTTGCTGTTTGACTGCGGTGAGGGAACGCAAAGACAGATGAAGTTTGCCGGGATAAAACCGTCTAAGATTAAGGATATTTTTATTACACATTGGCACGGAGATCATGTTTTAGGATTGCCTGGAATGTTGCAAACCATTGCATCATCTGTAAAGGGATGTGAGGATTGTGAGCAGAGGAAGGTAAGAATATTTGGGCCTGTGGAAACAGAAGATAGAATAAAACATATGCTTAAGGCATTTAGCTTTCAAAGTGATTTGGATATTGAAATTGAAGAGATAAAGGGTGATGGTTGTGTTTTTGAAAATGGAGATGTTGTTATTAATGCGTACTATTTAGAGCACAGTGTACCTTGTGTGGGTTATAGTTTTACTGTTAAGGATCAGTTGTTAATAGACAAAAATGAACTGAAAAAATTAGGAATTAAGGAGGGTCCTGAATTAAAGAAACTAAAAGAGAAAAAGGATATTGTTGTTAATGGAAAGAAGCACTCATATAAAAAACTTACAAGGGTTAAAAAAGGGTACAAGATAGGGTATGCAGTCGACACAAGACCTTGTAATGGTTTAATAAAGATTGCTGAGAATTGCGATGTCCTGATTGCAGAATCCACATATGGTAGCAAAAATCATGAACTCGCTGTTAAGAATTTTCATATGACTGCAAAGGAAATTGCACTGATTGCTTCTCAAAATAATGTTTCAAAATTAATAATCACTCATTTCTCTCAAAGATATAAAAGTGTTGATACCCTGTTGAATGAGGCAAGAGATTATTTCCCTAATACTGTTGCTGCATACGATTTTATGAAGGTTAAAATTTAGTTAAATGATATTGGGAGTAGTAATTAAGGTTAAGATTGGTTTTGGTCTATTTCATTATGCTGTTCTATAATTTTAGTTTTTCTGCCCTCTTCTTTTTTATTAGAGAATTAGCAATGTCTTCGGGAAGAGAACCAATATCATCTTCTTTAAAAGGTCCATAGGTTATTATTTTATTATTGTTGTTCGTTGCTAAGAATTTTGGTAGAGATGATGTGAATCTAACAGATATGGATTTCTTTGCGCTTTCGTTTTTATCTGCTTCTTGTTTTATGAATGATATTTTTTCGGGTGGCTGTTTGAGATTCATAATATTCTCTAAAATTTCCTTGTTGAATTTTGATATTATTCCTGAAATTGTTGTGTAAAGCTCTTTTTCTTGGGGAAGAATATTATTGATAATGTTGGATTTGGTTCTTGTATTGGTGAGGGCGAGCTCTATTATTTTCTTTTCTCTCTTTTCAAATAGTTGTTTGATTATTGATCTTAGATTGTTCAGCTGTCGAATATAGTAATCTTTATTTGCTACTGATGTGAGAGTTTCAACATTTGTTTTTGGAAAGTCCCGCTTTTTTGTTTCAAGATACTCTATAATGTCTTCATAGAAACTTTTAGGCAGGATTTGTATTTCACTTTTTGTTTTTTCAATCCTGAGTAATTCATAAAGAGTTTCAAGATTTATCCTGATTTCAGTGTTTTGTTCATCCATTTTATTTTTTCATATTTTTTATAATATAGATATTTTGAGTATAACCTTCGGATATCTATTTTTGTTAAACAGATTTTAATGATAGATTAAATGATAAATTAAGATAAATTTCAAAGCAGTTTTAGTTTTCCTGGCCTAATTTCATAGATTTCACCATTTCGGAGGAGGTTATCAATTACTTTTTCACAATCTTCGAACTTTGATTCCTTTATTATGTCATCAATGTCAACACCATCGCCCTTATCAAGCTTTTCAATGATGCTAAGGACAACTGTTGTTTTTGGAACTGTTGGTTTTGCGTTTGTTTTTTCATTTTGAGCTTCTGCTTTTTTTGGAGTAACTTTGTTAGGTTTATCTTCGTTAGTTTTCTCTCTGGAATGTGATGGAGAGAGCGTTGTCTCTTTTTCCTGATTATTGTTGTCAAATATTACTTTTTCAACAGAATACTGCTCTTGCTCCTCTTTAAGGGTGTTTGTCATTGAATTTGATGAGTTTTGATTATTTTCTGAGAGATTGACATTATTTTTGTTCTCAGAAATATTGTTTCTCTCTTTTGTTTGTTTCAATTCATTCTTGTTTGATGTGTTATTTGAGTTTGAGTCAAAAGAGGTTGAGTTTTCTTTTTCGATTTTAGATAATTGCTCTTTTCTCAGAGCCATATAACCTTTGTCTTTTAATTTGTATATGATTTCAGTGTTGATGTATCTCTTGTTTTCATAGGAAGTAAGGTAACCAATTACACAGATGAGATCACCAATACTTAGTGTATCTTTTAAATATTCATAAGAGTAATGTGAAGGAATAGTTAATGATATAAATCCACTTCCATCATCAACAGTTATTGCATTTGAATTAATTCCTACAACAGTTGCAATTATGTTGAATCTTGAGAAAGGACCATATTTTTTACTAAAATAATTAAATCTATCTGAGTTATTGTAATATGAGTTAGAATCATTAGAATAATTAGTATCGTTAGTTGAGGAAAAAGATGTGCTTTTATTTGATTTATCTATGTACTCAGCATTTAAGAGCTCTCTGATTAAGATGTATTTTGCAGTGTTTCTTTTTGGCCTTTTAGGAGTTATTTTTTTAGTGACTCCATTTCCTGAAAGAGATGTTTTTTTGATTTCATCAGATTCCATGTTTGAATCTTTTTGATGATTTATCGTATTTTGATTTGTTTCCATTTTTATGATTTTGATTTTTTATTTTTTGAGCTTATTTTATAGTTTTTGTATGAATCCTCTTTTTGGTTCAAAAATATCACCTATTCGCTTTAGTTTCTCTATGAACTCTTCTGATTCATCAGAGGATAATCCATGTTTCTCTGCTTCCGCAATGAGGTCATCAATTGGAATTTCTTTATTCTTTCCAGCTCCTTCACTTAGTGTGGTTATACACTCTTTGAATATAAGGATTTTATTTCTTTTTCCTGCACCCATTCCCGTTGTCATATAGTCAATATCAATTTGACCTGTTTCTGGGTCTACACCAATCTCGTTTAAACAATAATTCAATATCCTAATAGCATTTTTAGCATCCTTTTTTAGGACGACGTTGGATAATCTTAGTTTGGCAGATGCCTCTGAAAGCCGTATTAGGGCTTCTAGCTGTCTCGCAGAGATGGGTATTGATCTTTGAGGAGAATCAGAGTTGTTTTGCTTGTTTCTTAAATCAACATAGTATTTTTTTATCTCATTCTTGGCTGCGTCACTCACCTTTGGAAAGATATTCTTTTTTGCATAAGCAATGTATTTTCTTAGAAAGTCGGTGTCAAGATCAGCTTCGAGGTAATCGGGCTTTTGTGCAAGGGTCAAAATATATTCAGCAAGCTTTGAATCCTTTTTTTCTTCAGGTAAATCACGCACTGTGAATATCAAGTCAAATCTGTTGATAAGGGCTGGGGGAAGATCAATTTGTTTTGCAAGGGGTTCAATTGGATCAAATCTTCCGAACTTTGGATTTGCCGCTGCTAAAATCGTTGTCTTGGCTAGGAGAGTGGCATGAATATTTGCCTTGCTAATACTTACAGTTTGTTGTTCCATAGCTTCGTGCATTGCACTTCTATCATCAGTTGACATTTTATCAAATTCATCAATACAACACAAACCGTTGTTAGTCAAGACAAGAGTACCTGCTTCAAGAGCCCAACCTCTGAGAAATTCATCTTTTACAACAGCAGCAGTTAAACCAGCTCCTGAAACACCCTTGCCAGAGACATACCTTGCTTTTGGTGCCACTGTGGAAATTCTTTTCAAAAGTTGAGATTTGCCTGCACCAGGATCTCCGACCAACAAGATATGAATATCTCCTCTTATTTTTACACCATCAGATCTTACTTTTTCAACACCTCCTAGCATCTGGAGAAGGAGGGATTCTTTTATGAGATCATATCCATATATTGAGGGTGCTACCGATCTGACAAGTTTCTGTAAGAGGTTTTTTTCTTTTGAGAGCAGTAGTATGCGTTCTTTTTCAGATTTTGTGATTGTGATTTGAGAGAAATCTTCCTTTAAGGGTTCTACGTTGTTTGCAATCATTACTAAATCATACCTCGTTGAGAGACTACCTGTTTTGAGATAGATTGGTGTTTCTTTAACAACACCTATAATTCTTATTTTAGAACCTGGACTTGTTTTTTGGTTTGTTAACGGACTAACAAGATCCTCTCTTAAAAAGATGCTCATTCTTCGTGGTTGTTCACCGCCCTCAATACTCTCAGGAGACTCTTCAAGCACAATTCTCTGAGTATCAACTAACTGCTTTGATACTAATTTGAATCCCCCTTTTCTACCGCAGTTTGGACAGCGAGTAGGTTCTTTAAATTTCTCGCTAACTTGAGGAACAGTGATCCTGTTTCCACATGAAGGACATTCAAAGGTTGCAGAGACCACCTGAGGACGAACATCTGATTTTTGCCTAACCAAACCCTCAACAACAATGAGTTTTGAGATGTGATTTGCTCGAATATCCCTTATTTTTACAGACTGAGTTTTAGGGAGTTTGGTAAATCTTATTCTAAAGTTATGAATTTCTTTTGGTAATTCTAATTGTAGTATAGCTGTCTCAGCATATTCTATCATTTCGTCAGGGTTTTCAAGGACCATATCTGCTAATTCAACATTAAAGCTAATGAGTGTTGGAAATTTAACAAGCAAATAAAGATTATCATGATTTATATTATCTGATATGGTCTCAAGATACTTCTTTTCAAAGAATTCTTTAAAGGAATTTATAATTTCTTCGGGCTCCATTTTTTGATTATAATATAGTGTATTTTTTTAATATTTTTTTAATGTTTTCTTTAGAGTATGATAAGTATTATTCAAAACATTCTCTTTGTATATTTTATTTTCATGGCTTGAGGGGATTAGAGTTTTTTATACTTTTATGTAGTAGTGGTAAGCAATTAGGTATTTATACTTTTATGTTTTTGATGATTTAAAAAGGTATTCTTTGTTTTTTTGAGATTTTATCAGATTATATGTGAAATAAAGAATGGTAAGGGAGAATAATATAAACACTTTTAGATATTATGGTTGGAGTGATTGTTTTTTTAGAAAAGATGAATTTATAGGAAATGAAAATGTGAAAGTGTGTAAAAAAAGAAATATAAAGGTCTGAAATCTGAAAAAGGTTAAAAAATGATTGAAAAATAAATTAAAAAGGGCTAAAAAAGAAAGTTGGCTTTATATGTGGAGTTTTATTTCATAAATGGAATTCATACAACTTTCTTTAAGATATCTAAAAGCATATTTGTTGCTTTGTAAACATCCTCTTCACTCTTCGCACCAGTACACACTATTTTCCCATTTGAAAATAATAGGAATGTCGCAGGAATATCTTTGTTTGATAGTTTGTACACTAGTCCTGGAAATTGTTCAGGTTCATAATCTGTGTTTTTTAGTTTCATGGCAAGTTTATTTAGATTGAGTTCTAAACCTGTCGCTCCTGATGCTACAATGTTTTGAATTGTTATTTTGGGAGTATGTGTTATATTAATACCAATCCTTTTTAGAGAAGCAATGATACTGTTGATGGATTCTCTCACTTTTTCAATAGATCTTGCACCTGTACAAACAATTCTACCTGAACTAAATAATAATGCAGATGTTTTTGGTTCTCTAACCCTAAAAACTAGACCTGGAAATTGCTCAGGATTATATTCTGTGTTAGACATTACTGCCGCCATTTTTTCAAGAGGTAATTCGTGTTTTAAATCAGAACTAACAACTATGTTAACCATAGTTATGTTTGGTTTATTTTTTGTATTTTTTGTATCGTTTGCCATGTTAACTAGCCTCCAAATTATATAAAAGAATGTTCTTATTTGATTTTATTTGAATGATTTGTTTAAAAAGGTAATATCTTATTATTTATAAAAGGTAGGTTTTTAAATGAATTTTAAGGATTTATAAAGGATTTAGTATCAGACAAAAGTGAGCAAGAGTAACAAAAGAAATCATTATCGGTTTTGAGAGGGTTTTGATGTTGTTTTCCAATAGGAAATATAAGAAGTTAAAGTGAGTAAAAGTTAAACTGGGTAGGAAGTTAAAGTAAGTAGAAGTTAAAGCAGGTGGAAGTTAAAGTGAGTAGGAAATTAAAGTAGAAGTTAAAGTTCCAAGAAAGTGTCTTTTATTAATTTATAATTTATTTAATTTGTCTTAATTTTAATTCATTTTAATTCATCTTAAGTTATCATTTTATTGTTTTATCATTTTAAAAAGGTTACAAACACTTAAAAAAATAAAATAGAATG
>CAZZHT010000060.1:4001-7011 GCA_964653825.1 uncultured Methanosarcinales archaeon | reverse complement strand
GTTAATGTTGACACATTTTTTTTTTTTAAATTAAATAATGTGGAATTACGCATATGGATAGATGCACAAACTTTAGATTTTGACCATAACTTGGATACTATCAATTTTATTTGAAATGAAGAATAGAATAAATAGTAGGATGATTATTATTGATATTATTATTTTGTTTAGTTTGCTTTCTGTTATTGTAATCATCTATTTTATGTTATTATTAGCTTTTTTAATGTTTGTTGAGAAATTATTGCAGATTTTTTATTCTTCTTGGTATCATTATTGTTATTTTTATTATTTTTATCCTGTTATTATTGTTGTTTTCCTATTCTTTTGTTTTTATTGTCTTTTATTTCTACCTAATATTTTTATCTAATTTATTTAATTGTTTGATTCTATTCCAGTGGTACTTCGCTCCAGAATTTCCAATCCTCTGATGGTAAGTAGTTTCCTACTACATAGTGAGATCCTGGTGATATTTGATCAAAGTAAGAGTGTTGAACATCTGTCCATGTTTTAACTCTACCAGTTTCAACTCCATAAATTGGTGAATCAAAATACTGCCATGCCTTTAGAAGTTGTCTAATTGATCCTTCTTCATGGCCCTCGCTTGAGATATTGCCAGAGTAACCTTTCTTTTTGAGATATTCTATTGCTGTTCTTATTGGCATTTCTCCCTGTCCTGCTGCAAGGTGAGTATGAGCCCTTCCAAATCCATCAACCATATGTATGTTACCTATAACGTGAGCTTTCTCAAGCTTTTTTACCTGTTCTAAATACCATTTTTTGAATTCCGCCATTCTTTCAGATTCTGTTTTTGCATTTTTAGGTCTAAAGTATCTATACCACATTCCCATGTGTTGAGTATCAAAGGTAGATTTAATTGATTCATTTGCAATCTTTTCAGCTTCTTTCTTTGATACATTTGGGTCATAGTATGGGTTTGATTCACTAACTTCTTTGGTCTTCCCATTATCACCTATTATTGTTTTTTTGATTTTCGGTGTCGTTAGTAATTTTGTCATTTCTTCTCTACTTTTTTGTACCATTTCTATTAATTCGTCAGGGTGGCTACCATATCCCATGTCTGGAAAGATATTTTCAGGTGCAATAAATATGGGTTTTTCAAGCTTTTTTTCTTTTGATTCTCTGAATGCATAGACCCCCAATTCAGCAAGAGATTTGAATGTTTTTTCTTTTGCAAACTTATCAACAGGAGCTATTCTCTGTTTTATTCTTCTTATTTCCTCGGCTTCCATCTTTGAACCCATGGCTGCTTCTGTCTTGTATTTTATGCTTTTTTCAGTTTCTCTTTTTAGATTCTCTAGATATTGTAACCAATTTTCTCTTTTGGTTCCCAAAACTCCTGCTTGATCTCTTGGAAGATTAATTGAAAAGTACTTATTTAATTCTTCTTCTGAAAGATTTTGATTATTTATCATTTGAATCTTGCTATCAATTTTCTTTAATCTATCAATGTCCTCTTTTATACCTTGAAAATGATAATTTGCCCATCCTTCTGCTGATTTTTCTTTTGCCTGTATCTTTGACCAATAGACATAAACCTCGGGCCTAAAATCACCAGGATCCATGCCATATTTCTTTAATTCGTTTCCAAAATAGTTCTTATAGTGTTCTGATTCTCTCTTTAAATTGTTCCAATTAAGTGTTCTAAACTCAATATTATTGTTCTTATCTATCTTTGGTACTAAGTTTTCTGATGATGTTATTTTTCTCCCAAGGTAATCTATATAATCTCCTTTTTTTATTTTTACTTTCTCTTCTTTGTCATTAGTACCATTGTAATCTCTTTCAGCTGTGTTCCAAACAGGAATTTCAATGGGTTCATTTTTCTTTACTTGACTTATTATTTCTCCTGAATATTTGTCTACAAGGTAGAATATCTTTTCATTCTCTTCATTGTTGTATGCCTCAAATTTCCAACCCTTTTTTTCATAGTTAGGATTGTTTACATCACTTATGTTTCTAGGATATTCTCCTGTATGAACTACAATAGAAACAGCACCTTCTTTAGGGGCAACATCTGCTGCAAAATTTATTGCTCTTTTAACTTCGTTTAGTTCGTGTTCTCTTTGCTGTTCGGAAAATCCATTTCTTCCTAACCCCGAGATGTTACCAACACTTGTAGGAGAGTGGACACTGTGAATTCTTACATTGTTTGCCTGAGCAACTTCTTTTATAGCTCTTCTTGTGTCTTTACCGTAATGCTCTGCACCCACTCTTGGTTGACTGCCTTGTTCTTGAAGAGCTAATTCTACCCTGCTTGCGCCCATTTTTACAGTAGCTTGTAAGCTATCCAATAGTGTCCCTGAGCCCTGTCCTTCAGTAATGGTTTGACCAATCTCATTTGGGGCTAACATTGGCTCTTTTGGTTCACTCATTCTCACTTCTTCTGGACTGCCCATGGGATCATAGTTGTTTAATGGTTCATACGGAACAGGGGTAGATACTCTATCCATAGGGTTATAATAATCACTTACGAATCTCATAGTATCTATTTATTAACTTTATTCTTTATATTTCTTTCGTTTTGTTGTTTGTTCTTATTATTTACTTGTTGTATGTTAGGTTTATATGTTAAGTTCTCTTGGTTGAGTCCGCTTATTGTCTTCAATTGCTTTTGTTTCATTTGTGAATGAGTGTAATGTTGAGATTAAATAAATTTTATATTGAGGAACTTTAATATTCAGTAGCTTTAATATTGAGATTGAGTGAATTGTTTTATTTGTTAAGATTGTTTTATTTGTTAATATTTAATATTCTGTTTGTGAGTTTATGCTTTTGTCTTTGATTTATCGGGCTGTTTCTTAACATCGAAAATTTTATAAACTCTAAGATGTCTATGTTTTTTTATGGATTTGGTACTTTTATTCATAATTGCAATTTTGGTAATTATTGTGATTTTTATTATTGGAAAAATATTCAGTTTTATGGTAAAGGTTGGATTAGCTTTGCTTATTCTTTTTATTGCAGTGTCGTTGATATTTGCATTAATGGT
>CAZZHT010000060.1:0-3901 GCA_964653825.1 uncultured Methanosarcinales archaeon | reverse complement strand
GATTAGCTTTGCTTATTCTTTTTATTGCAGTGTCGTTGATATTTGCATTAATGGTCTACTATGATGCAAATAACCTTAAGGATAATTTTTATAATAGTACTAATTTGTTTTTGTATGTTGATAACTTGAATACTTCTCAAATCAATGGTATTAATAGTGGTTCAAATTTCAGTGGCGGTGTTATTAAGGATATAGGAAAAGTCAAATCAAATGTTAAGAAGATAGGTAATCTAAGTAATGATGTGAATTATCTTAAATCAAAGGTTGAGGGCCAGATTAAGAGTAAAATTACTGGATTGGTTACCTTAAAACTAAATGATATTGATAAAATTAAACCTCTACTGGGTTTTGCAGTTAAATTGAGTTCTAATTTTAGTATCGATGATGTTCTTTATAATCCTTCTTTTAATTCAAGTGAGTTTAAGGTCCTAAGTGGTAACGAACTTCAGAATGTTAGTATTAGGAAACTTATTAATGAAAAGGATTCCAACGGTAAAAGAAAATACTATAAGGTCTTTGTTATTACGCCAGCTTTTTTTGAGCATTCAAATAGTACTTTTTCTGTTAATAATAAATATAAGCTAAATGTTTCTCAAGCTATAGCTTTATTGAATGGTGCTCCTGTTAATGAGGTTATCAACATGACTAAGGTTGATAAGTCTCTTTTTAATTATATGATATTTAAAATGGGGGGGTTACATCGTGTTAGGACTCTTCTTTTCTCCCAGATGCTCTTTGATGAAATTCAACACAAAGATTTTAAGAAGATAATATTTGAAACAAAAGATGATAAGATTGGAATTTATCCTGAAACTCCAGTAATATTCCTTATAAAAAATCTGCCTGATTATGTATTAAATAAGATAAATTTTGCTGTGAATCTTCCGACTGCTAGTTGATTTGCTAATTAATTTTTAAGTTTGATTGATTTTTAGGTTGCTTCATTGTAATGCTGTGTAACTTTTGTTATAATTTTTTAGGTTTGTTTTGCAGGGTTTTTAATTTTTAATACAGGGCTCTTATATTTTGTTTCATCTTTGTATTTGTTGTTTTGTTTTTTATGTTTTAAGTGGTTGTCTATTTATGTGGAGATTTTCGAAATGTCATGGTTTCATAGAAAGAAAAAGGATGATTTGGGCTCTTTGGGTAATGATCTCAATGCCCAGAATGGACTCTCTGCCTTGGATCAGGGAATGAACACTGGTCTAAATGAACCTACGGGTAATGATATGAACATGGGATTAAATAGTGGCCAGAATGCTGAACCTAATGTTCAAGGGCAATTTGGTTCGCAATCTTTTTCTAATCCAAATTCCCATGCTTTTAATGAATATAATTCAAACACTATGAATTCAGGTGAAAACTATACTCAGAGTTTGTTCACTATTTCTAAGGAAATTGAGGTGATTAGTTCTAAACTCGATGCAATTAAGGCAACACTTGATTCACTTAATCAGAGAGTGTCAAATATTGAGAGAGTGACATATGGGAATACCCAAAATAATAGAAGTAATAATTATCGATGGTAATCAATAGAAGACATAGCTCATTAAGAAACTGATTATATTTTTAAACTTATTATGTTTTTATTAAAATATTTATGAAATATTTATTGAGAGAGCTATTAAAAACCAATTAAAAACCAGGGGTACTTATTGAAATACTTATTGAAGGTATGTTTTTATCTATTTTTTGTGTTTTTATCCCATCTCTGCTTGTTATTTTATTTAGAGAATTATATGGATTATATGTGTTATCTTTAGATAATTACAGGTGTTATCTTAATTAATCATATTCCTACTTTAATCATTTATTACTCCTTTGATAATTATAAGTATCTTTGATTTAATTAATGGAATTAATTGATTATGTTTAAATTGATTAACTATGTTTGTCTTGCTTTACCTCAGTTTATCTCACTTTATCTCAGTTTACCATGGATTTCCCTAAAGGATATTGTCTTTGGATTTTTTAATTTTTATGTTGGTTTTATGTTGGTGGTGAAGTTTTGTGAAATTAAGCAAAGAGAAACAAAAAAACCTCAAGAAGAAGAGATTGTTTTCTATGAGTGCTCTTTTGGATGCTTTTGCTTTGTTTGGTCGTGATAAAAATATTATTATTATCCTGATAACTGCTTTTTTAGTTTCTTCTTTGGATTTTCTTACTAAGATGCTTGTGGTAGATTTTGGAAGTAAAGGAAAGTTTTTTGTTGTTTCAAAGAACATTTTTTTAGAAAGGGTTTTTAACACAGGGATTAGTTTTGGTTTATTTTCAGATCATAAGGTGCTCTCTTATTTAGTTCCGGCAGTAACTTTGGGGATTGTTGTATTTCTTGTTGCTGAATATTATGATTACCTTACAACTTCGTTATCTGTTTTTGTGGGAATGATATTTGGAGGCGGTTTGTCAAATTACTTGGAAAGGTTAATTTATGGAAGGGTTACAGATTTTATTAGTATTTCTTCTTTATGGCCTTTCTTTAATGTGGCTGATTCATTTGTTACTATTGGTACTGTGTTACTTTTTGTTGATATTCTCCTTAATTTAAGAAAGAATACCTTTAAGAACAGGTCAAAGAGAGATTCAAAAACTAAGTTAAAAAGTGATTTGAAAAGCAATTGAGAAGCAAGTAATCTACTGTTTTGATATGAGAAATAGAAAGGTGGGATTATAATAAAAAGATAGTATGAGTATAGAAAAGATTTGATGATATTTGAGAGGTCTGCTTTTGGTAACTCTGTAATGGTTGCATACTTTTATATTTATAATGTCCTGTTAGTATCTGTTTATACTGTTTAAATCAATCATTAAAATCTTATTTATTTAAATTATTTATTAGATAAGTTTAATCTCAAATTGAATATGATTAATAAATAAATATAATGTTAAATTAAATCTTAAATTCAATCAAATATTAAATCAATATGAGTATTATGTTTTGTCTTTTATATTTATCTTGTGTTTATCTTTTTTTGTTTTATTTTTTTATATTCATCTGTTATTTATTTTCAAATATCTTATTTTTATATTGTGATTTGGAGTTGTGATTGATAGTGATAGTCGTGCTTAACTGTTGCAGGTTGCGACTCTTTTTTATAAGTATTTATTTGTTGCTAATTATTAGTTATATGTAATATATTGTTTATCGTTTATTTAATGTCTATTTTATTAATCTCTATTGATAAGGTTAGAAAATGTCATTTGGCTTGGTAAGAAATAAGAATAGTAGTATTAATGAAAGTCTTCTCAGAAACCTCGTTAGCTGGTATTATTCAAAGCTGAAAGAGGGTTTTACTGAGGAAGAGATAAGGAAGGTTCTTCATGGCTATTTTAATAATGAGACAACAGAGTTTATTATTGATTTTGCTAATTCTGATTCGAGAGTAAAATCTTATCTTGCTGTCTTAGAATCAAAAAAGCTGGGTATCGGAGGATATGACTCAAATGAGATTAAACGCGGGAATGATGTTATTCCTAACAAAAAAAGTGATGTTTTTGTAGATGATGTTTATGATATTAGTGCTTCTGGAACTGACTCTTATTCTTCTTATGATGAAAGGGATTCTAGTAAGAATGACTTGAATTTTAAAAATTTCAATAAAAATGAAGAAAAAAATGGAAAGGTGCGTAAAAATAAGAATCTTGATGATAATGGAGATTTTGGTAGTGACAGAAAAGAAGAAGAGGCCTCAAAACTAAAAATTACTGATTTTTTTAGTTATGATGAGAATAGTGATGGTGAAAAGAATAATAAGAACAATAATGATAAAAATAACATAAATAGGAATCAAGGGCATACTAGTGAAGACATTAGTGACAGTAGTAAAAAGAATATTGATGTGGGTGGTGTTAAGAGTAATAAAAAACATTCTCAAAACTATGAAAACAGTAATAAAATTAA
>CAZZHT010000059.1:0-7063 GCA_964653825.1 uncultured Methanosarcinales archaeon | reverse complement strand
TTTTTTTTGTTATGTTTCGGTTCCATTTTTAGTTTAAGAGTATGCCTATTAATTACCTCTCGATTTGTGAGTTGATAATAGGGGTTAATGATTTTTAGGATAATGTTTTAGTTTGATTTTTTATTTTGAGTTTCATTATGATTGGGTTCTTTTGATTTATCTTTTTTGTGTTTTCGTTTTTTGTGCTTGAATCTATAATGGTAATCTAAGAAGGTTGCAAAGAAGATTATTCCAGATGATATTAGGAAGAGATTTATACATCTAAAACAATATGGACAGTGGGAAATTTCTGTGTATGAGCAGGTTTGTTGTTTTTTTGTTCCTAAAGAAAATGTATGATTCTTAGAGTTTATTAAGAGGTCAGTCGTTTTTAAAATGTTGTGATTTGAGATCCCATTAATAGAATCTTGAGAGGGTACTGGTGTTTGAGAGATAGTATTGCTACAATGATAAAATATAACAAATATAAGAAGTGCTGAACCAACAATTAAGAGGATGTTTTCAATTCTCAACAGGTCTTTTTTTGTTGTTAATAAATAAAAGCTCCACATGAAAAAGAATAACAGGAAGAAGAGGACAATGCTTATTATGAACAAGTCAGAGTAACCTATTTTTGAGACCTTTATTAGTATGTAAATACCCATTAATATTAGTAGAATGTTTAAGGGCAATTCAATTGCATTTGAGAGACGAGATATTTTCCTTTTAAGAGTATAAAATAGGGAGTCAGTAGCAATGAGTAAAACTATTGGTGGTATTAAGATACCTATGGCAAACATAGCAAGGTTTAAGATTATAGAATAGGCAAGGTTCTGACCAATGATAACCCCAAAGAAGGGAAGTGTACATGGATTTGTAGATGTTACAATTGCAAAGACAATCCCTAATAAGATATCATTATTTGTGAATTTTACATTGAGGTTTCTTGTTACTTTAAATATCTGCATGAAACCAAGAATAATGAATATAATTGCAATTGAAATTAAAACACCGTTTTTGATTGCGGAAGTGACTAAGGTTGCAAGCAGATATCCAAATAAGATATAAGATACTACAAAGGATACTGAGAATATCGATAATCTGAACCAAAGTTTCTTTTCTTTATTGAAGTAGGTGTATAATATCACAGGGAACAATACTATAACACATGGAGTAAACGCAGCAAGAGTTCCAGCACCTAATGATGATATTAACTGAAAAAAAAGATTCATAACTTATAAAAAAAGAAAATAATATTTAAAGATTTTGAAATTGTGATTTTATTTGATTTATTGATTGTCAAATAAGTTTGGATTGATAAGGTTGGAATTAAGTGGATTAGAGTTTTATCATGAGTTTTTTAGTGATTATTTTTAATAAGGTATTGTTTCGGATATAGTTGAAATAAGGTATTGTTAGGGATTTTTTATAATATTAAGTGGTTTTTGTTTTTGCTAAGAGTTCTTATTTGCTCGTTGTAAATTGTACTGGTAAATTAAACGAAAACTATTTAAATTATTGTTGTTGCCAGTTGCACAATTAAGATAAAAATATTTAAGATAGATAATGCAGTTTCGAAATAAAGAGAGATTTAAATAGGAATCAAAAGATTAAAAGATTAACAAGAGGAATCAAGAGAAATAGAAGTGCCTGAAATTATTATTGGGTTATTAAGAACAATTGATTCTCTAAGAATTGTTCTGTGTTTTTAAGTGTGTTTTAAATAATTTTTGGGGCGGTAGCTCAGCCTGGGAGAGCACATGGCTGAAGACCATGTTGTCCGGGGTTCAAATCCCCGCTGCCCCACCTTTTTGTCTTATTTTTGTTCTTTTTTACTGTTTCTGATATTTTCGTTACTCTTTAAGTTGTATCTTCTTTAAGTTATAAATCAGTGACTATTAAATTATATTAATATCATATGAGTAAAAGTCATAGAATCATTAATCACTTAAAGAATAGGATTATAAAATTATAAGAATATAAAACTATAAAATCATAATAAATTATGGTCAAATAACAAAATATAAAATGATACTAATAAGATAATAAAGAATTTAATGTATGATAATAAAAAGTTAAATCATATGATAAGTATAATTTATCATAAAAAAGTATTGGAATTTAGATTATAATAATGTTAGAATTTAAATTGTAATAATGTTAAAAGAGATTCAAAACATCAGAATAGGTAATAATAGGTAATAGTAAGTAATAGTAAGTAATAATAGTTAATAACATAATGGAGTTGATTGTGAATTAGATTTTTGAGAAAGCATAAAGCACTTTTAGAAAAATTACTTTTATTTTATTGCTCTAATGTTATCTTTCTATTGTTTCTGAGATTGCCTTTTTTTAATAAACTCTTTTACCTTGATTGGATGTGGTTTCAATATTTTTTGATTTCTCCCCCATAAATTTATCTAATTTTGAGATGGTTTTCTTAATTTTCTTTTTGTTGCTTTCATCTAATGAATTATAAGAGGATTTTATCTTTAGGTAATCGTGTTTTGTCTTATCAAAGTCCTGCTTTGTTTTTGTTTTCTTGAGTTCTGAGATTAAATGCTTTATCTCATTGTTTATTTTTTTATAGGGGTCATTATCTCTGACTATACCTAAATTGGATAATTTATCCTCTTCATTAAGATAATCAAGAATCTTTTCCTCATTGATTTCTTTTGTATTCTTTGAGCTTTTTCCTGTTTTTATTTTTGTTTTTAGATTCTTATTATTTTTTAGATGAGTTAATCTCCTTCTATGAATTATTAACTTCTTTTTCTCAAAGATACCTTGAGTGAACACGATTACTAAGAGAATTATGAATATTTCAATTATTAATATCAGTGATGGTATGATAATAGAGTTTAAACTCTGATTTATTGTTGTGTTAAAGAATGTAATTTCTCTGAGAGCATTATCAGCAACAACAACAGGATTATAACTTATTATGGCTGAGATATTCTTTGGTAAATATTCCAAAGGTATAAACAATCCTGAAAGTAGCAATAGTATTACACCGGTAGTGGCACTAATTATTGCTGTATTTTCCTCTGAATTTGACAGATTTCCTATCATAAGACCTAACAATATGAAGAGAGTCGAATAGATTAGAGAGAATATAAAGATTGATAAGATTGATACATCTAAAAATGAAGGTAAAAGGATTAAACTAATGATAATTAATGAGATTATCTCTAAGAGAATTATGATGAATTCAGATATGAAGTGTGCAATGATATAGGTTAGAGAGTGAGTTGGTGAAAATAGATTCCTTAAGTAAGCAGTACTTTTTTTATCATAGATTATGAAGTCAGCACTGAGTATTAAAGCTGAAAACATGAGCAGAATTATTAGCATTTTGGGAAAGATATAGTTGATTTTGTTGTCATTCTTAGCTATAGGTTGGATAGTTGTTCTGATTGGCTGTGCGATTTTAGTTGCGCTGTTGAGGTTTATTAAGGATATTTCATTCAATAACTCATTGATAGAGTCCTTTATTTTTTGTTGATTCAATGATATTTTACCAATACTGTCTTTTATTGAGTCAAGAGTTGAAGATACTGAGTTTTTTCTATTTTCAATTTCAGAGAATCTTGATGAAAGTTGATTCAAATTAGCGTTAATGATATTTAGTTGATTTTTAAGGTCTGAGTAATAGGTTTCAGCATTCTCTGATGAGGTATTTATGGATGCTTGGATTTGATTTACATTGCTTTTTATTGAGTTTAAAGATGATACCAATGATGCTTTCTTAGAAGCACTCAGATTAATGCTGTTTATTTCATTATTAATATTGTTTAAGTAAGATATTACTGCAGATATTTTGTTTGCAGTATCTCTTTTAAGGCTGCTTGTCGTGGATTTTTGTTTTTGAGCAGTTTCATTTAGAGAGGATAATGAAAATGTCGATGGAGAAAAATAAGTATTTATATTTTTCAAGATACTGGTTCCACTAATTGTATCGCTCTGTATAATCTTAGCAGTCGTTGCAATCTTGTCAAGAAGGGGTTGTTGAGATTGGAGAATCTGATTGGTTGAGGCAAACTGCTTCAATAATTGCGCAGTAACATCAGTTGTTATGTTCCTATTTGTTTGACCTATCGCTGATAATATTATGTTCTGAATCTGCCAAGCAAGTCCTATTTTAGTGTAGTCAACAATTAATGTGATGTTATTTGTATTTGTTTCATAGTCAATGTTTGGAGACATAATTATACAGCCACTAATCAATGATTTCTTTATTGCTTCTTTACAGAGATTAGGCGAGTCAAATTTTATGGTTGATATCCCTTTATTCTTAATAGAGTTTATTAGTTGATAGGATGTTGGCGAGTAAGAATATGAGTAATATCCAACAGATATGTTTGGAACATTCTGAAATTTATCATAGGTAATCCCAACTATTAAACTCGTAAGTAATGGAATCATTAGGGTTAAGGTTATGATTATCTTTGATCTAAAAATAAATTTCAGGTTTTTCTTGATTATTGTTCTTAGTGACATTTTATTTTAGTTTCATTTTATTTTTATTTTAGTTATATTTTGGTTTTTTATTTTTACTTGATTCTTTATTTTAATTTTCTATGATTTTTTGTTTTTTATTCGTGATTTTTTGAATAATCTAAAAATCAAATAACTCATCAAGGGGCATTTCAGTGTAATTAAGTGAAATTATCCTAATGTTGTGTTGCTTTGATAATTTCATTATTGAGCTTATTAATTCGTGTGGTTTTGAGGTGGTCATTACTACCTTTTCATCTTGAAGCTTTATTTTGTTTATTAGATTGTGACATTCCTTTGAGATTAAACCTTTGAGCACGGTAAGGTTTTCACTCATAGTTTCTATAACAATACCTTGAGCTTGAGAGTATTTTGATATGATTTCGGTAGGAGTCATTGAGTCAATAACAGTACCATTCTTTAAAGAGATTATTCTGTCTGAGATTGCTTCAATTTCTGAGATAGAATGAGTGGTTGCAATGATGGTTATTCCGGAGTCATTCAGTTCCTTTATTTTCATCCAGATTTCTCTTTTTGATTTAGAATCTAAGTTTGCTGTTGGTTCATCAAGGAGTAGGATTCTTGGATTATTTACCAATGAACAGGCAAGGTCCAGCTTTTTTAATTCACTTCCTGATAACTCCTCAACGATTTTATCTTTGATTGATTCTAATGAAAATCGTTTTATGAGTTCGGATACCTTTTTGGTCCTTCTTTTATCTTTAAGATATAATCCTGCAAAGTAATCAAGATTTTCTTTTACGGTGAGATCATGGTAGAGTGAAGGTTCTTCAAATGAAAAACCTATCCTTGCTCTAAAATGATCAATGTATTTCAAGATTGGTAGATAAATTAAGGAACCATTTCTTTTTTTGTGTTTGAATGAAACGATTCCCTTTGTTGGTTCAAATAATCCAGCAATTGTAAATAGAATACTGGTTTTCCCTGAACCTGACGGTCCGATTATAGATAGAAACTCTCCTTCATAGATATCAAAAGTTATATTTTTTAGTATTGTAGAGGGATTGTGTTTGCTCTCTGAAATGACTTCAATGTCTTTCAGTTTTATGATTGGAAATAGCATATTTAACCAAAACAAATATTTATTTAAAAATATAATTGATTACTCTATAGTAATTGTTGGTATTTATTTAGAATGACTTTTGTTTAAAAGAAGATTTGTTTAAAAAGGGTACTTAAGGTATAAAGAATGTTTAGAATAGTAACTCTTTAGAATGGTTTTTGTTTAAAGTAATTGCTAAAAACAATAGATTTTTCCTTACTCTTCTACTATTCTGTGAACTAAATGAATCTTTATTTTATTATTTTTTCGATTTGTAATGGAGTTATTATTTTTGAGATTTTCGCCTTTTTATCTTTATGAGATCGCCAATCGTAGCATCTCCTCCAAGATCATCGGATGTTGTTATGGAATTCTTGAGTTTCTGAGTTTGAATCAATTTAATTGAGAGTGCTTTCTCAAATTCTTTTGCTAATTTGATGGGCGGCTCATAGTCAGAACGCTCTATTTTGAGCAAAAGTGATTCTTTTATACCTATTAATCTTGCTAAATCCTTTGGTGGAATGTTTCTCTTTTCTCTTGCAGACTTTATAAGAGTTCCATAGTTATCAACAACAGTTTCGATGGTCTCTGGTTCAGGAGTTACTTTTTTGGCTTTTAGTTGCTTTACTTTTTTGAGTCTTTGATTTAGTTCTTTCTCATTTGAGAATCCAATTACTTTTCCGTATTTTTTACAGTCCTCACAAACATAGAGGACGGATCCCTCTAAGGTTATCTTATACAGTTTATCAGTTTCTTTACCACAAAGGTCGCAAAACATTGTTATCATCTCACAAAAATCTCATGAAATTAATTCATAAAATTAATTTTAAGGTATCAATCTTATAAACCTTTGTTTTTTTAAATATTGTGAAAGGTTTAATGAAAAGTTATTTAAACCAAAAAGGAGCTCTTTTTTCAAAAGGTGTTTAAAAATGAAGGTTAATGAATTAAAGAATAAAGGTAGCGTCGATGAATTGACTTTGAAGATTACAGAGAGAGAAGAGCCTCGAGATGTTAGAGGAGGTTCTTTGAGAGTGTGTAATTTGGTTGGGGAAGATGATACAGGAAAGGTAACTGTTACACTATGGAATGATGATGTTGATAAGGTCAAGGAAGGCGATACAATTAAGATAATTAAGGGCTGGTCTCAAATATACAATGGAAATATGCAGGTTTCCGCAGGAAAGTTTGGAAGAATTGAGATTGTCAAATAAAGATTATAAATAGATGAACTGTTTAAATTCATAGAAATTGAAAGACAATTAAAAGAGATAAATGAATATGAATCCAGTTCAAAATAAATGTAAACAGAGAAATGAAAAATAATAAAGGTTTTTTATTTTTTTGAAATTCTTATAATATTATAATAAATATAATAGGTGTAGAAGTATAATAAATAAAAAAACATATAAGAAATAAAAAAGAAACAAAAAATAAATGCTTTAGTGATTAGGAGTTTCGTAATAATACTCATAACTAACAGTTTTTTGTATTACTTTTGCATTAAAGAACATCTATAATATC
>CAZZHT010000058.1:0-7222 GCA_964653825.1 uncultured Methanosarcinales archaeon | reverse complement strand
CCTACACCAACTCAAAAAACATACTATGGTTTAGATGGGATAACTGTACCTTACATAAGATCAGTAAGAACATTTGATACAACTGCAGTACTTTTAGTTACTATCAAAAACAAGAGAGCAACATCTGTAAATAACTTGCTTATAGGTTTCAACGCATTAGGTTCAACAAAGATTCACACGAGAACTGTTAATTATATTGGAGCAGGAAGTAATAAACAACTCATTTATTTCATAGATGACCCGCAACTACTAAATGCTCATCTTATCAGAGTAACTTTGAACCTCAATGGACACATATCTCAGAGATATATTGTCATACAGTAATATAGTATCGTTGCACAAAAATTCATGTGAATTAACAGAGTCATATAAGAGAGATATCATAAATCATAAGAGATAATGGTTTAGTTACTCTTAGTCGAGTATTTTATATGAACATGAACTTTTTATTTTGATCCTATGGAATTTTTTTGTAATTTTTATAGAATCTTTGTATGAATCTTTAAAACGCATCTCAGCAATATCATATTTTTTATTTTTTTAATTTTTGTTACGAAACAAAAAAAACAAGTAGTAACTACTTTAAAATGTAAACATTTACGAAAAATTTAAATATAAGCTGTGTTTATCATAGAAATAGCTTATATTTTTTATTAAAATTAAAAAAAATTAAGATTTAAAGGAGGGATGATTAATATGAATAAAACAAACCTAGGAATAATAACTGCATTTATTTTGGTTTTGGGAACCTTGCTAACTGGTTTCGCCTTTGCAGCAGAGGTGCCAATTTCAAATTTAAACCTACAGTTAAATGGCTTAAATCTAAACACAAATGCCGTAACTAAATTGAATGTTCTAAAAGGAAATGAATTAAGTTTGAGACTTAATTTTGATGCAACTGCTAATGACTCAAATGTTGAAGTTTTGGCAACAATCTTTGGGTATGAATACAATCAGTATCATAGCCTAACATCTGAATCATCGGTATTTAATCTTATTAAGAATGTAACATATGTTAAATATCTTACCTTAAAATTACCTCAGGATATTTCAACAGGAACCTACAAATTAAGGTTATACATTGCTGATCCAGATAATGGTGGTAAAACTTATGAATACAATTTACTCATTAACTCAGAGAGACATAATGTAAAGATTGTTAACGTTTTATTAAGTCCAAATGATAAGATATCAGCAGGATCATATTTAATAAGTAGAGTCAGAGTTGAGAATGATGGTTTAATGACTGAGAAGAATGTAAAAGTTGTGGTCTCTATTCCTGAATTAGGACTATCACAGGAAGATTACATTGATAAGATTGACTCAAATGAATATGTCTCATCAAATGATTTGGCACTAAAGATTCCTGATTGTGCTACAGCAGGAGATTACAAGGTGTATACCACTGTTTACTACAACGGCGGCTATGAAAATACTACCGAAACTCATACCATTAGTGTTTTGAAATCAGGAACCTGCTCATTAAATGCTCAGAAAAACACAGGGAAAACCATAATCTCTGTACCAACTTCAGTTAAAAAAGGAGTAATTGGTCAGGCATCAACATATACATTAAGTGTAATTAATACAGGGGATGTCTCAAAGACCTTTACTGTTGAAGCTCAAAATGATGATTGGGCAACTGTAACCATAACACCTTCAAATCTACTCGTTTTAGGCCCATATGCAACAAACACTTTAACAGTTTCAGTTACTCCTAAGAAAGGAATTACAGCTGGAGACCATGTGATGTTTTTAACATTTAAATCACAGGGTACAGAAGTAAAACAGATTCCTTTAACATTAACCATCAAAGCAGTAAAACCAACAAATACAACAAACACTAACGAGAATGCTACAACCACTACAACTCCAAAACCAACTTCAGGTATAAGTGGTTTAAGGACTGGTTTAGAAATAACAATTGTTGTATTAGTGATTATTTTAATAATAATTGCACTAATAGTTGGTTTTACCAAAGGCGGTAAAAAGGAAGAATCTGAAAGCGAAGAAGAAGCAAAGACCTATTACTAAATAGATTTTTCCTTTTTATTTTCTTTTTTGTTTTTTTTATTTTAACTATATTCATTATATTCGTTGTTTCTTGTTTTTTGTTTTGACTTCTTAACTTCTATGTATTTTGTCCTTTTTGTCTTTATTTTGTAATCTAACTTCTTTTCATTTAATTTCCATCTCATGACTATATTTGTACTAAATTTATCATTGGTTATTCTTAAATGCTGAACATTATTTCATATCTTTTTTAAATCTATTGTCAAAAATCTGTTTTGTTTCTTAATTTATCTTAGCAACCAACTTGTTCTTTTTCAAATCAAACTTTAAACTTTTATTTCAATATTTTTTCATTATCAATCCTTAAAATTCTCACCTTCTCACACTTTCACCTTTATTTCAACCCAATTAACTTAATTTTATTATTTTAACATAATTTTAGCATAATATTTATTTTAACCTATGATAAATATTTTCACAAGCTTTATAACTGCTTTTTTATTCTTCACTCCTATATATTTATATCATATTTTATACCACACGTTTATAATCTATTAAGATTATAAATGTTTATACTCTATTAAAATTATAAAATAACATCTGATTATAAGATAACATCTGTAAGAAAAAACATGTGTACGTCTAACAAACAGGCAAACACAAAATATAACCGGGAAACACAAAATAACAAATTACTGATATCAAATTACTAAAAACTCTGGCAAGGGTGAATTCAAATGGATGAGGAAATAAAACAGCTTAACAAAAAAGCAGAACAGTACTCTTTAAAACTTGAGAAGGTCTTAAATGAGATAAATAAGAGAATTGTTGGTCATAGCGATATAATCAAAAAGATATTGATAGCTCTGATTTCAAAAGGACATGTTCTAATTGAAGGTGTTCCGGGACTGGCAAAAACCCTTATAATAAAAACACTCTCAGAATGTCTCGATGCTGGCTTTGTAAGGATTCAATTCACGCCAGATTTGCTCCCTGCTGATATCACAGGCACAAAGATATACAATCATGAAAATAGCAGTTTTAAAACAGTAAAGGGGCCTATATTTACCAACTTTGTTCTTGCTGATGAGATAAATAGAGCACCTGCAAAAGTACAGTCAGCTCTCTTAGAAGCAATGCAAGAGAGACAAGTAAGTATTCAAGGTGACACAACAAAACTACCTCAGCCATTTATGGTTTTAGCAACCCAAAATCCCATTGAGAGCGAAGGTACCTATAAATTACCAGAAGCCCAAGTCGATAGATTCATGTTCAAATTATTAATAGATTATCCCAATAAAAACGAGGAAATAGAAATAATTGAGAGGTTCACAGAGGGTGTTGATATTCCTATCTCAAAAATACTCACGTCAAATCAGATAACAGAAATGCAAAAATTCAATCAAAAAATCTATGCGGACAAAAAGATTAAGGAGTATGTTGCAGAAATTGTAGATTCTACACGACATCCAAATCAATATAACCTTGATGTTGACGGTGACATTGAATACGGTGCATCCCCACGAGCGTCATTATGGTTAATATTAGCGGGCAAAGCTCATGCAATGCTTAATGGAAGGGGTTATGTAAAACCAGAAGATATCAAAGCAATTGCTCATGATGTTTTAAGGCATAGAATTCTTTTGACCTATGAAGCAGAAGCTGATGAGAAGACCAGTGACGAAGTAATTGATAAGATATTAGACAAAATAACAGTACCCTAATCATTTACTAATATTAGTAATAGATTAATACATTGAAACTAAATACATTGCATTTAGCATCAAAATGACCCAGACAAAGGAAATAATCAAACAGGTAAAAAAAATAGAAATTAAAACGAGGCACCTCGTTGATACTTTGATTTCCGGAAGTTATCACTCTATCTTTAAGGGGCAGGGCATAGAATTTTCAGAAATTAGAGAATATCATCCTGGCGATGACATCCGAGCTATTGATTGGAAGGTAACTGCGAGGTATAACAAGCCCTTCATAAAAGAATTTGTTGAAGAAAGAAATCTGAGGATATACTTTTTATTTGATTACTCTGCATCCGGTGACTTTGGAAACATGTTTGAAAAGAAGAGAAAAGCCATAGAACTAACAGCAACCCTCTTATTTTCAGCCATAAGAAATAATGATAATGCTGGCTTATTTATCTTTACAGATCACATTGAAAGATACATTCCTCCAAGAAAAGGTAAGCGGCACGCTCTTAAATTAATTACTGCTCTTGTAGAACACATGCCACAATCAAAAAAAACTGATTTAAACAGTGTTTTAATTCAGATATCTCATATCATAAAAAAAAGGAGCATAATCTTCATAATTTCCGATTTTTATTCAGATAATTTTGTGAAACCATTGTCAATACTAAAAAACAAGCACGATGTAATTGCTATTAGAATCTGGGACAATAGAGAACAGGAAATACCCAACATTGGTCTTATTGAACTTGAAGATGAAGAAACAGGAGAACAGATTCTTATTGACACCTCTGATGAGGACTTTAGAAAGAACTATATTGAATTAATGAGAAACGAAAGTAAAAAACTCAATAATATCTTTAAAAAATACAAAATAGATTCAATGACAGTCACGACAAACGAACCCTACGAGATTCCACTTAGGAAATTTTTTAAAATGAGAGAAAAGAAGGTGATGTGATAATGACCGGTTTTGATACTCCTTGGGTGCTTCTGTTCCTATTGTCAATTCCTGTTTTATATTATCTCTACAGAAAAATTATTGAAAAAAAGAAGAAAGCCGCAATAAAATTCAGTAATCTTGGTTTTATAAAATCAGCATTAGGTAACAAAAAGAGATTAAAACGTAATAATACTCTATTCTACTTATCTCTATTAACCCTAACGTTAATGATAATTGGTCTTGCTAATCCCCATATCCCCTTAAAGCAAACAAAAAAAGGAGTTAATGTTGTTTTAACCATAGATGTTTCAGGAAGCATGAGTGCAACGGACTACAAACCAAACAGGTTAGCAGCTGCGAAGAATGCTGCTGAGATTCTAATTAACTCTCTAAAAAGCAACGACAATGTTGGTATTGTTAAGTTCTCGTCAGGTGCTACAACAGTTGCGTATTTAACCCCTTATAAAGAGAGGGTTATTGAAAAACTAAACTCCATGAGTAAACCAGGGGGAAGCACTGCAATAGGTGATGGTCTTGCTCTTTCAATAGACATGGTGACATCAATACCAAACAAAAAGAAAGTAGTGATTCTCCTATCAGATGGAGGAAACAATGCAGGAGTTGTTTCAATACCACAAGCAATATCCTTTGCCAAAGCAAACCATGTTCCTGTGTTTACTGTTGGTTTAGGGTCAAACAAAAAAGTAGTTTTAGGTTATGATTGGTTTGGAAATCCCGTATATGCAACTCTTGATGAAAAAACCCTTAGAGAAATAGCAAATCAGACCGGTGGAAAATACTTTAAATCAGTTAATGAAAAAACCCTCGATGAAATTTATAAGACAATTGCAAATCAATACATTAAAAGAGAAAGGGAAGAAACAAATATTAAAGATTGGTTTTTCATAGCTGCAGCTATCACGCTTTTAATAGAAATGTATCTAAGATATGGCGGTAAAAGGGTGATACAATGAACTCAGGAATTAAAAAGATAATCCCTCTTACAGTATTTGTATTGTTAATCTTACTTTTACCATCTGTATTTGCCAAAGGAATAACCTTTTCATTAGACCATACCAATTACTATTTTAAAACAGGTCAGCCAGCAATAATTAATCTTCATATCTCAAACTCGTACAGTCATTCAATAGATGGTATGCTGAGTTACACAATAACTCAAACCGTTAATCAAGCTAACTTTCAATACTCAAGTACAAATACGAAATCAACCTCCTTTGCAATAAACAAGAGTAACTCGACAGTATTGCTTAACTTTGGAACCTCTAATAGTCCTTTAACTCTCACAGTTGATTTGAAGTATCTCTATGATGACAATGGCACAAAGGAAGTAAATCTAAGCGACATAAAAATACATTTTATACCATCATCAAACCAGCAACAGAATACCAACACTCAAAACTCTAACAATCAAAAGGGCGTTTCAAGTCAATCACATACAGCATCAATATCTCAACAACAGAACAATTTACTAAACCAACAACAGAAACAATTCCAGCAGATGCAAAAACAAGTTAATCAAATGATGGGAAACCAACCACAGCAATCACAGTCACAAAACATAGCACAGAAACTTGAAAATAATCAACGACCTGTAGATAGTTCGGCACTAAAGAAACAGATTCAAAATCAGATTCAGCAACAGAATCAGATGAAACAGCAGTTTGTAAAACAACTTGCAAAAAATCCACAATTCCAGAAAATGCAGCAACAACTCACTAAAAAAGGATACAACATGAGCAACATGAATGTAAATCCCACTACCAACAATACTGGGAGCTTTAGTATAAATTATACTAAACCAAATGGTCAAACAGCATCAATAAAGGGTTATATGAACAATGGTACTATGAAAAGCATAAACTCCATCACATCAGAGCAAAAGCAACAAATGTTAAAACAACTTCAACAAAACCCCCAGTATCAACATCTCCAAAAACAACTTCAAAATCAGGGTTACAAACAACAGCAACAGCCACAGTTAATACAAACGCAAAACAAAACTTTAATCCAACAGAACTTCGTAAACAACAAAAATCAAACCAAAACATTACAGGCACAGATTCAGAACAACTCCATTAAAAAAGTGAGCATAGTGAATCTCAGCAATAATAAAAATAACAGCACTAATCAAACAAATAAAAAGAAGCAAACCAAGATAATATTATCATTTGTACTAATCTTAATTGCTCTCACCATATTTTTAGCTTATTTGATATATACAAAGAAGCATCGTAAAGAAAAAATACTACCTAAATCAGAATCATCAGCCAAACCTGAAAAACCCTTTGATTATCGATCAGAAGCACTATCTTTAATCAGCAAATCAAAAGAGTTATTTAAACAGAAAGAGTACAAGGAGGCCTATGCTCTTGCAGCTCAGGGATTACGATTGTATCTAAGATATAAAAATAACCTCAAAAAAGAATTAACAAATGATGAAATCATTGAATATCTAAAAAAGCACAAACTAAACTATAAAGATGCAAAGAGATGTTTTGACTTGTGTTCTCTTGTAGAATTTGCCAAATACGAAGCCAAT
>CAZZHT010000057.1:0-7289 GCA_964653825.1 uncultured Methanosarcinales archaeon | reverse complement strand
GGATTAACAAGTAAGGATGTTAATTATTTGAATCTTCCAAAGAGTTTAATTGAATCTCATTCTAATGAAATTAAAATCTATGTTAATGCTTCTGAGTTTGTTTTTAGAAACAAGGAGGATTTCATTTTCTCTGTTGATAGAAAGAGGTTAGGGCAGTGGCAGTTGGAAAAGTTAAGGAAGTTCAAGAATGTTGAGGTTAGAACTAACGCAAGAGTATCAAAGATTGATGAAAATTTTGTTATGGTTAATGATAATGAGAAGATAGGATATAGGTTTCTTGTTGGAGCTGACGGTTCGTCTTCAAGTGTAAGAAGGTATTTGGGAGTTAAGTCAAATGATGTCGATATTGCAATTCAGTATATTATACTTACAAAGAAGTATAGAGATTTTGAAATCTTTTTGGATTCAAGATTATTTTCTTCGTGGTATGCTTGGATTTTTCCACATAGAGATTATGTTTCTGTTGGTTGTGGGAGTAATCCAAAGGTACTGTCCTCTAAAGAACTAATGGCAAACTTTAAAGAGTGGCTTGTGAAAAACGAGATTGATGTTTCCAAGGGAAGATATGAAGCATTTATGATAAACTATGATTATAGGGGATATAGGTTTGGAAATGTGTTTTTAGCAGGTGATGCTGCGGGATTGGCTTCGGGTTTGACAGGTAAAGGCATTTATCGTGCATTGGTTTCTGGTGGTGAGATTGGTAAAATCATTCTTGATGAGAACTATGAGCCATACGAAATTGAAGAGATTCTAAAGATTAAAAGAAAACATGAAAGGTTAATGAGTTTCTTTGTTAAGAGTGGTAGAATGAGAACTGCTATTTTTTATTTTGGTATGTTTATGTTGAAGATTCCTTATTTTAAGAAAAAGGCATTGAAGTTGTTTACATAGAGTTATTTGTGTCTCAATGCGGTGATAAAGGATATTTTATTTGATTATAGGAAACAGTATAACTTCCTTCAGGGGTCTTTTCCCAATAGAGTGGTAGTTTTGAATTAAGAAAGTATTGTTCAACTCTCTCTGCTAATTCAGGATTATTCTTCCTTACAAAGTTCTGATACTTTCTTCCTAGTGCCTCTGATGTTTTTGAGATTAAGCTAGAGAGTATTTTCAAACTTCATTCACATTTAAAAAATACATAAGTACAAATTATCTTAATCCCATTAAGAGTCTCGAAAAGATAACATGGTAATCAATACAACAATATGATTAACTTAATAACAAATCTTTTGGATTTTGGATGATTTTTTCGAAATTTAGCCTTATCTGTTGTTCTGATAATTGCCTCTCTGAAAATTCAGAGATCTTTCCCTTAAACTATTAATTGTGTTGTAAAATTTCCTGAAGTAATTCTTGAATATGATTTCACTTCTTTTAGGGTCATATCTCAAATTAGAGTAATTGCCCTCATCTAATTTGAAAGCCCTGGTTGTAATACCAATATGAGGGTGTATTAAAATCTCACTTAAATTATATGCTCTATCAAAATTATTCTTAGATAAATCTTTATAATCACTTCCATAAAACCATTGAGCAACCTTTTTTCTGTACTCTGTTAAAAAAGTAACAACCTCAGAAGCAAGTTTTTCATCTCTAAAATATATAGTGATGTGCTTACCGCTTTGTTTGTCTCTATATTTCTTAAAATCAGCCCATGTCTCAAAATAATCAGCATCAGCTATAATCTTAAAACTCATCTTTTTTGGATTCTTCTTAGTATAATTTTCTAATAACCCTGTTAATATTGGTAATTCATAAAAATAATTGGGGTCCAATGCCATATGTACTTTAATACCATAATCCTTATCTTTATCTTTATCTCTTCCTCTGTTTAGATCATAATCAAAAAACACATTAAAAGGGAAATACGACTTCCTTTCTTGACTTTCATACAGAGGAATTTCAAATGAGAATAGCTTTCTTTCGAGATCATCATTCACTTTAAAAGAGTGCTTAAGGATATAGAGCACCTTCTCAGGGGTAGGATTCTCCATTTTTGCAGTTATTTGGTACAAACCCATATAATAATCCCTTAGTCCTTCATTAACAAGCTTTTTAACATCGTAATGTTCTCCAACCCCTGTTATCTCAGAGATAATTATATCTGAGATAGACATGTGTTTTCTTTTGTATGCCATAACTTAGTGGTAGTAACTTCTTATTTATATTTTTTTCGGTTTTTAATTACTTTTAAATGGTGAAAAATAATTTTTTTACCATTTGTTATTCCTTTTTATACTTTGACAACTCTTTCTTATTTTTCTAACCCTAACTTTATAAATATCACTCAAAACCACTTGATAAACACAAAAGATAAACAACCCAAAATGAATCTTGCAAAAGAAAATACAAAATTTATAAGAAACACACTTGAATTCAATAAATACAAAAAAAGCAAAAGGATCAAATAATAAAAGACCCTAATTGGATTTCAATAAATTTTACTTAGTCAATTTAATTGGCTAAAAATAATGACAGTATGAATACAAGTTACATTTCTTTATTTTCTTACTTAAAATAGTTAAAAAAGATAATAACTGATAGATTATAAAGATAATCATATTAAATGAAATAAATAAAACCTAATTGTCTTGTGATGCTTCTTTTAATGTTTCTAAGACCTCTTGGATGTGGTTGCTTACTTTTACCTTATTCCACTGTTTAACTATGTTCCCTTGAGGATCTATTAGAAATGTACTCCTTATAGTGCCAAAGTACTCTCTCCCATAGTTTTTCTTTTTTCCCCAAGCACCATATTTTTCGATAATCGCATGATTAGAATCGCTTAGCAGGAGTATGCTTAGATTATGCTTTTCTATGAATTTCCTGTGGCTTTCTGTTGTGTCTTTACTTATTCCTATGATTTCTGCATTTAATTTTTTAAATGAGTTAAGATTTTCTGTGAAGCCAAGGGCCTCTCGTGTACATCCTGATGTGTTATCCTTTGGATAAAAGTATAGAACAACCCATTTTCCTTTGAAGTTAGATAAACAGTGCTTTTCATTTTTGTAGTCAGGTAAACAAAATTTGGGTGCTTTCTTCATGGTTCACACTTCTCTCTGTTTAAAGGACATTGTGTTATTTAAAGGTTATGAATTGAGATGAAGAAACTTATAAAAATAAATGGAAGAAAGAATAATATAAGTGGTTAATTTAGGATAATGGGTGAATTATGAGATAAAGAGAAGATACAAAGAGATTAGTTAAAAAATAATAGAATAATTAAAAAAGAAATTAAATTGGTTTATCTTACTCGCACAAAATCCTCAATTTGTTCTCCTAAATCGTTGTAGTTTATGTGGCCTTTTATGTCTTTCTTTACAGTTATCTTATCGTTGTTGTTGGTGTTTTTTGGTAAGTAGAGATGATTGTTTAGTTCATAAGGGTTTCCTGGTGAGAATATATGTGGTTTACCTGAATTACTTGTCATTGGTGAAACCCCTACTGCATCAAATTCGTTATAGATACCATAGAGTGTGCTTGGGTTGATTGTGTTTTCTGTGTCAGGCATCACTGCTCCTGGTCTGATTATTCCATTGACATTAATGTAAACTAACAATTTATCTGCACGTGTTGGTAACGGCACATCACCACTTTGATTCATAATTGAATAGGAATCATTGCCATTGACAATAGTGGTAAACATTATGGAGCCCGATGGACCATAAACTAATTCCCTTGGTATCACATAGGAATCTTGATTATATGATTCCTGTTTTGCTGCTAATACAATTAGTGATCCTTCAATTGAGTTTGCAAATTGTCCAATTTCTGAAGAATCTTTGAAGGTATAGTATGTACCTACCAAGAGATTGTTGTTATTTGTTGGTCTTCCAATGTATATCACTGGTTTATCACTAATACGAGGAATTCCATTTGCCCGTGGATCGGGGCTTAAATCTGGATTCTTGGTCTCTCTTACGATTACATTGTTCAATCCAAGGAGATTCAGTGTATTTTCAACGTCCTGTGAGAGTTTATTGTAGTTTACAGGTACAAAGGTTGTGTTACCAATGGTCAATTCTTTTGATGGGTTTATTATTTCAACCTCTGTTGGTGCTCCTTCTTTAAATCCATACTTTACTCCTGAAACAGTGTTACCAGTAAGAGGATCTTTCATTTTGAGCAATAAGTACCACCAGAACCATCTCATGAAATTCACGAATTTATTCTCAGCATCAGTGTGATTTCCGAATAAGACTTCTTTAACATGAGAGCTCTTATAAGCAGAGAACCAGTCCTCTCTTGGTATATGGTCTTTTTCTGTAATGAATGCTTTGATTACTGCTGATGCTAAATTAGTTTGCTTTAACATAGCTGTTGCTATTCCAGTTGGACCAACCACTATAGTATCAAGTGTTGCTCTCCTTGATGGGTCAGTTCCTATAACTAAATTGTTATATTTTGTAGATGTGCTCCTGTTTGTAATTGGATACCTAACAAGAGTTATCTTTGCACCACTTGCTGGATTAAAGCTGTAACTCGCAAGATTTCCATTACTATCATTTGTTAAATCTAATTGACTTACCTCAAAGGTGAGTTTAACAAGTGATTCAATGTCTATGTCTCTTGTTGCCGGTGTTGATGATTCTATACCATCTGTAACCCTTGCATATATTTTGTGTTTGCCTGCTGTTAAATCAAGAGGTACTGTGAAGGTTGCCTCTGTTGAATCTTTTGTGATTTTCTGTTCTTGACCATTATCAATTCTGTAATTGAGGGTAAGATGTGGACCATCTGCATCTTTTGCATAAACTATGAGATTTAATATGCCATTAAGGGTATCTCCACCTTCATCAATATAGGTTACTGTTGAGGGTATGACTTTATCTATCTCTGGTGCTAAATCAGAGAAGCTGAATGTTGTTGCCTCTGGTGTTGAATATATGTTTCTTTTTTCTTCATGAGCTTTTATATTTACAGTATAGTTACCACTTACATCTGTTGCTTTGGAACCAATATTGAAGAAAGCTATACCATTATTAAGGTTGCTCGTAAGTGTTGCTTCATCTACAACAATAGGAGTTGAAGAGCTTGTCTCTTCTTTTGAAATCCGATAGTGTAAGTCAACTTTACCTGTTTTTTCATTAGGATCATCAACTTCAACCTTGTAGTTGACTGTTTTGGCTGTGTTGTTCAGTTCTCTATTTAAAAATTCAACTGCAAGTGGCTTTGGAGGTTGAACGCATGAGCTTAAACCTAACATCATTCCTAAAGAGGTTCCTCCCAGTGCTACCCATTTGCCTTTTCCTTTTAACCAGTTTAGTGATTTTTCTCCTGTGTCAGCAACAATGTTAACGAGAGTTTCCAGAGAATTATGGTGAGTTTCCATTGTAGAAAGGGGGTAAGACAAAATAATATTTAAAAGTTACTATTTTGGAGTAAATATAACTTTTTTATTTGTAAGAGAATATAAATCTTATGTAAAGAGAATAAAAGAACAATACAATACTTCTGTTGATTTTTATGTGAAAAAGATTAATAAAAAAGAGAGTAAGCGCATCATTGTCCTCTTAAGAGCTAAGAGCCATTTAAAGGTAGTATTGAAGTTATAGGAAATTAAAAACTAAAGTTACAACCAAATAATGGTAACAAATCAAAAGATTTATAAATAAGTAAACCATACCCATTGTTAGATAATGTTTATTTAAAAAAAGGAGGTTCAAAATGGAAAAAAATGGTTTGGAAGATAGGTTAGGGTCCTGGGCTGATGAATCTGATATTGATAAAATTATGAGTGAAGCTAGAAAAAGGATTGAGAGAGAAGAAGGAAATAATAGGCACCCTGAAGATAAGAAATATAATAAAAAAGAAATCGATAAACATATTCGTTTTGTTGAGGATAGCATTAAAGAGGGAGATTCTAAAAGAGAGAATGGAGATTATATGAGAGCCAGTGAGGATTATGGAAGAGCTGAAGTTGGATTAGATTTAATAAGGCCATATGAGAAAAAATTGGAGAAAGAGATTTTTGATAAGTATAAGTCATTAAAAAAAAAGGTTTATGGAGGGCAAATGGATAATTATATGAAAATTGCTCAGAAAATGGTTAAAGATGAAAAATGGGATGAAGCAGAGAATTATCTGAGTTTAGTGGAGAGTTATGCTTTTGATAAATTAAAAACAAAGGCACCTGAGGGTCATAGTGAGTTAAAAGAGAAGGTCTATGAGAAGCAAAAGTATATCAAATTAAATCTTGCGAAGGAAAAGGTTAAACAGAAAAAATACAATGAGGTAGAGGATATCTTGAATCATATAAAATGGGTCTATTCAAGAGGATTAGAAAAAGAATTGCCTTATGGATATGAGAGAGTATTAAAAAAGGTTGATGAAAAGCTTTACAGAAATTAAAAGAGAGAAATTTAAAGAAAATGAGTGTTAATAAAAAAGATTGTTTTTCTTTTTTTATATGTTTTATTAGTTCGAGTATGGTTAACATATTATAGTTTATAATAATAATTATTATTTAAAATTAAAATTTTCGTTATAAATTAAAATGAGGTAAGAGTAATAATTATGAGCAGAAGTAACAATTTAATCTTTTGTTCGGGGCTTTAGCAGATGCCAAAAATGTTAAATAGGATTATGAGGTTCTAATTATTATGTACAATAGCGATGTTGTTGAAAGAGTATTGGAAACTGTTGGTATCTCAAATGAGCAGGTCGATTTGGTTGGAAGGATTTTGGCTTTGGAAAAGGATAAAGAGAGAGTTCATTCTGTTAAGTTGTCATATGACTGCTCTGGAGGGAAGGGTCTTTCAGTAGATGTTTTTTTGTTAAAGCAGTTTAATGAGTTAAGTCATTTTAGAGATTACTTGAAAGATCATGATTTACCTGAAAATCTTACATTCTATAACAGTTTATTTAGAATATATGTCCTTTTGGATAAGGGTATTGAAACAAGATTTACTCAGATGTATGTGAATGAGAGATAGAATATTTAGGGTATCAATTCTTTTGCTTTGGTGATGAGTTAGTGAGTTAAATGCATTTTAAAGTGTCAGTAAATTTCTTGAGATAGTATTATAGTATTCATAGAAGTAAGAGTTAACAATAGATTTACCTTCTTTTTACTTTCTTGGGAGATTCATTGAGGGACAGAGGGTTTTTCCATTAATAATAATTTTGTTTAATAATTGTTTCTATAAATAACGTGAAAGAGGATTGGTTTTTAGATTTGAAATTCATAAGATTTATAAATAATAATAATTTCTTAATGATAATAGTTTTTAATTGAAAATGATTATTATTTTTGAATATCATTATACTTTGAGTTTTTTGTTTTA
>CAZZHT010000056.1:0-7490 GCA_964653825.1 uncultured Methanosarcinales archaeon | reverse complement strand
TTGAGTTATTCATTTGGTTTTGGATTATTTGTTTAGTTAAATTTATTAATAATTTTATTAATTATTTGATTTGATGTTTGTATGTTTTATTTGGTTTTTGTTTTGAAGAATCTTTAATTAGCTTTAATATTTAATCAATATTTAATTAGTAGGTCTTTATCTTATTAAGACATGTTATGAGTGTGATTATATGAGTGTAGCTAAGTTCAAAAAATATAATAATCAAAAATATGAACAAGTGAAATCAGTGTTTCACGGGTTGGCAAGTGATAATACTCTTAGAAGTGTGTTTTTCTTATTGATGGTGTTGATTCTGTTTGTTTTTTCTTTATCTTTTTATTCTTATGTTGCCTTTGCTGATTCAACTGGTTGCTGTCTTAATCCTATTGTTTCAAGTGGTGGGGGTATTGCTTCTCCTGACTTGTGTCAGGGTAATGTTCCTCAGGCACAGTGCTGTCCCTCTGACTTTAGTTATGTAAAAAATAATCCCTTTGCACCAACGAACCAAACGAATTGTGCAATAAACTTCTTTAAGCAAGGTAGTACTTGTGATCTTACCAGCGGTTCATGTAGACAGGTCTGTTGCTGTAATTCTACAGGTGCGTTATTTGTGAGTCCTGTTTATAACATCACTTGTGGTTATTGGGGGGGCACTTGGGTTAATTTAACCATTCCTGATAATGGTAACTGTTCTTTGGCATGTCATAGTCAAAACCCAAATCCGCCTCAGCCGCATCCAAGCCCTGTTTCAGATTGCTACAAAACCAAACCAAAGGTATTGAGTTTTGATGTCAGTCCAAAAAAAGGTAGTAATGAATTGAATGTTGATTTCAGTTTGAACTGTACCTCTTCATTGCAGAACTATAATCTATATATATGTAATTGTAGCTCAGATCTCTGTAACAACTGCGACTATCGTAAGATTAATAATCCAAATCTTTGGATGAATATAACTCTTAATGAAAACCATTTTCAGATGCCTGGCCTCAATATGAGTGTATCTTTTCATCCTGTAAAATATGCTTTTGTGATTGGTGCCATATATTCTCATAATGGAAATAAATTCAGTTATCTTTTCAATGATTCTTCTGATGTTCGTTATGCTTCTCCTGGTGACGCTGTTTGCTATGGTGTTAAAAACAATGATAAGTTTTGTATTGATGATAACTCTTATTTTAAAAGAGCAGACAGAGTGGCCTTTATCGCTAATTTTTATAGTTTAGATGATAGTGATTTAGATAACTTATTTAGTGATTATTACAACACAGGTGGGTTCTGTAACCCGTCTAACGAATATATTAAATCGAAGAGTTGTAGTCAAAGTGAGGTTTGTTATGTTGGAAGAAACGGTGCTTTGATGTGTGGTGGTAATGATTGTAATAAGTATGATGGTAAGGGTGGCTTGTCTGTTGATGAAAGTGGATGCGTTAGTGATTACTGTTTTCTCGATATTGCCCCTTCAACCTATAACTATTGTTACAGTTGTGCGCCAGGTATGAATTGTTATGATTATAAGTCAGAAAGCTCCTGTGAAACTGATAACTGTAACCTCAAGGCAAATGGCATGAATTGTAAGTGGCTGTCCAATGGTGTTACGGGAATTTGCTATGACTCCAATCATTTAAAGTTTGATTTTTGTGGTAAGTTGGGCAGTGGTGTAAAAACAAATGATCCTATCTTTACGAATGATTCTGTGAGTACCTTTATTTATGAGAATTACGATCTTGTTAGTAATCTTTTGAAATCACATGGAATTGAATGTGGTGATAGTGGGTTAAAGGACTGCTATAAGGTGTTTGACTGTTATGATTATGGTAGTAATAAAACACAGTGTCTTGGTGGAAGTAGTTCGAACCCTTCTTTTTTAATGAATTTTGACAATAGTATTACTGGGCAACACAAAGATTCTTGCAATACTGGAGATTACTGTAATTTTAACAATGGTAAGTGTATTAGGTATATCCATGAAAGTGGAAAATCCTCTACTTTTTATTCTGGTTTGTCCGATGAATGTAAAAGGGATTTTTTTCCTCCAAAGACATTTATTCATATATCTGATCCTAATGAACCAGTGAGTTTAACTAATCCACTTATTTTTTATTTTCATGATAAACGTAAAAAAGGCGAGGGTTATAAACCTCTCAGTAATCTTGCAAGATATACTCTCTATATGTGTAATGAAAATAGTGGATCCCATTATAAATGTAAGAATGGTATTCCTTTGAGATTAAATCTTAGTGCTCTTAGTATTTCCTTTGATTCTTCAACCACGGCGCCATATAAGTTTGATCTTGGTAAGTATCCTGATTTCTTTGTAAATGGTAATAATACTTTTGAGTTTTTCACAGCTGATCCCTGCGGTAACCTCGAGATTGTACAAAGGGACAGTGTTAATGTTGATACGAGGTTGTGTTCTGATTCGGATGGAAACTCTACTAATGTTAAGGGAACATTGAATTTTACAAGTAATGGAGTGTCTCATATCTTTAATGATTCTTGTGATGGTAAGTACAAGGTTAAGGAGTTCTACTGTGAGCCAAATCCTAAATTAGGTAGTAGTTATACTTCTGAAGATGAGTTTTGTGATTATGATAAAATCTGTAATGATGGTGCCTGTGTTTTAAAGATAGCCAAATGCGAAAACGATTCTGACGGTAATGGAATAACGATAACCTTCTTTAATGGAAGTTCAAGGCATTTTGGTAATTATTGTAATAGTAGTAAGAATATTGTGAATTACGTTTGTACAAGTGATGCTGCTTATACTATTCATAAGACCTCATGTGGTAGTGGAAAGTTGTGTGATAATGGAAAGTGTCAGTATCCTGCGGATTCATGTTTTGATACTGATTTTGGGAAAAATTATGATGTTTTTGGAGAGGTTAGTGGTTTTCTTAGTGGAGGTCTTTACAATGAAAAAGATCAATGTAAGATAGGAAGTAAGAGCACTCTTATTGAAAGGTATTGTGGTGGTAATAACAACAATGAACCTAAAGAAGAAACTCATGATTGTGGTACTGGAAAATACTGTGCAGGTGGAATGTGTAAGTACAATACTACTTCCTGTAAAGAATTAAGTAGTGGTAAGGGTATTAATATCATCTTGACAAATGGTTCATCAAAAATTATTAAGAATAAATGTAAGAGTGGTTTCACAAACAAGTGTGGTGATGAGATTTTCCTAACTAAATCAACTTGTGATGGCAACGGCATTAGTTATTCAACACAAAATGTTAATTGTACTAATAATGCGCAGATATGTAGTAATGATGCTTGTTTGACACCTTCTGATAGCTGTACATCAACTGTCAGCAAGGGTAACTATTATGTAAAAGGTTATGTTTACGGTTATAAAAATGGTCGTTGTTACCATGTTGTAGATTCTTGTTTTGATAATGATACTCTAAGCAAGGTCTTTTGTGATGGCAATTCTCACAAACGAAATCTTGTTTCATGCGGTAGTGATATGGAGTGTTATGATGGTGCATGTGTTGAAATTCTTTTAAGTTGTAGTAAGGATGGTGCAACAGTCACAGTAACACACAATTCTACCAATGGTTTGGTTACAAATTTCTATACCGATTATTGCAATGGTAGTATATTGTACACTTATAACTGTGGGAGTGATTCTAATGGTAATCCTATTCTCAATGTTACTACTGAGGATTGTGCTAATAGTCAGGAGGTGTGTAGGAATGATCTTAATCCTCCTCAATGTGGTAAGAATCCCGATTACAATAAACCCTGTGTATATTCAAGAGATTGTTCTGGAGATAGTAAAATAGCTTTGATTTATAAGGGAGCTATTGATGCTTTTGACCAGTGTGAATCAAATGGTGTTGTTGAAGAAATAAACTGTTCGAAAAATGGTCAGGTCTGTAATCATGGTTCTTGTGTGGATCATACTCCTTATTGTATCGATAGTGATGGAGGTATCGTGTTTAATATTTCTGGAAATGTCAGTGGATATAATTCAAGTAATGATTTTTTTAATAAGGGTGATTTTTGCAATGGTTACTGGTCTTTAAATGAGTTTTTTTGTAATAAGAATAAAGTAGGTTCGCATAATTCAAAAACATATAATTGTAGCACGGATCATCGTATCTGTAGTGGTGGAGCTTGTGTAATTCCCTCGTCTTCATGTTATGATAATAATGGTATTGTTAATGGTACTTATGGAAATGGTTCTATTTACTCGGGGAAAGATTATAGTTTTACTGATGTTTGTTTAACTGGCAATCTTTTAAGGGATTATTCATGTAATGGGAATCAGTATAATGTTCATAATGTAAACTGTAGCGTTGAAAATAAGGTCTGTTTGAATAGTAGCGAAGCTAATGAAGATGGTATTCCCTGGGCCCATTGCGGTTGTTCAGCTAATAAGGGAAATAGTTGTAGTGTTACTAAGTGTAATGGCAGTGAGGTTGTAAAATATGATGGTTCTATTAATTGTGCTGGAAAATGTATACTTAATTATAGTTCATCATCGGTAGTTGATGATTGTGCGAACAATTATAATCCTTCAAAAGTATGTTATAACGCAAAATGTGTTATTGGCTCTGATAATTGTAAGGATTCCGATAATGGTAAAAATTATAAGGTGTTTGGGAATATAAGTGGCATTTATGATGGAAGTTATTATCTTTTTAATGATAGCTGTCAAAGTTCTAGTGTTTTAACTGAGTACTTCTGTGATGGTAAGGAAAATGCTTCTGTTGATTTCAGTTGTGATAAATTAAATAATAAATACAATTCTTTTAGCTGTAGTAATGGTCGTTGCTTGTTCTCGCACTGCTTGAATAATTATATTGATGGTGGTGAAACTGATGTAGATTGTGGTGATGGTTGTCCCGGTTGTGGCTTTAGTCAGGCCTGTATTCATACTAATGATTGTTTACAACCGGGTTTAGAGTGTCTGAATGGTTTTTGTGTTCCTCCTCCTCCAACTTGTGATGATAAGCGAAAGGATGGTAATGAAACTGGTGTAGATTGCGGTGGAAATTGTCCTGGTTGTGGTTTAGGTCAACATTGTAATCATCTATCAGATTGTAAAAAGGGCCTTATCTGTTTAAAGACCCTTAAGGGTGGTTTTTGCAGTGAGCCCCCTGCGTATTGCTCAAATGGGAACTTTAATCCTGAAAAGGGTGAGACCGATGTAGATTGTGGTGGTGCTAATTGTCTCCCATGTGGGGTTGGAAAAAACTGTACAGTCAATTCTGATTGTAAAGCGAATTATTTGTGTGATGGGAGCACTCATAAATGTGCTATACCACCTGATCATTGTCATAATAAAAAGTTAGATCCTGGTTTGGAAAGTGATAAGGATTGTGGGATAAAATGTCCTCCTTGTCAAGATGATATGAGTTGTAAAGATGATTCTGATTGCCAGAGTGGTGTCTGTAAGAATAGTACCTGCATAGCGAAAGGTAAAAAGGAAAACGGAATTAATGGAAGTTGTGATTATAGCGTTGATTGTAATGATAGTTTGGTGTGTCTAAATGGTTTATGTAAGGAGCCTCCTGCTCATTGTTTTAATAATAAAATTGATGTGAATGATGGTGAAACAGGAAAAGATTGTGGTGGCTCTTGTAGGCCTTGTGGATTAAATGTGAGCTGTAAGAGTAATAGTGATTGTTTGTATGGTTTGTTCTGTAATAATGTTACTCATACCTGTTTGAAAACAAATACTACGAATCATTGTAAGGATGGCATTCAGGATTATGATGAAACAGGAAAAGATTGTGGTGGCTCGTGTCCTGCCTGTGGTTATGCTGGAAAATGTAAAACAACAAGTGATTGTAGTCAGGGTTTGAAGTGTTATAAGGGAATATGTATAAATTCATCCTCGTTTTGTAATAATCAGAAATGGGATGCAACTTATGGTGAAACCGATGTAGATTGTGGTGGTCCCTGCTCACAGAAGTGCCTTGTTGGTCAAAAGTGTAAGCTCAATTCTGATTGTTTTAATAGTAGTTGCGTTGATGGTAAATGTACTGCAACTGGAGTGAATGAGACACCAACTCCTGTCCCAACTAACACAACTACCAATTCAACGACTACTCAATATCCTGCCACTGCTGAAGGGGGTAATGGCTGGTTAATATTTTTGATAGTGATGGTTATTTTAGCGTCACTTGGTGGGTTATGGTACTATGATTATGCCTATAATAATCAAAAGTGGTTTGGCAAGATTAATAAGAAAATTTTAGAATGGTATGCTATTGTTTATGAGAAAATAACTGGCAAAAAGCTTGTGTTTAATGAAGAGGAAATAAAACCTGTTCAACCACATGGTTCTTATCTTTTCACCTCTGGGTCTGTTGTTGAGGATCATGCACTAAAGAATAAGGAACATGAAAACTACAAAAAGAAAGCACTTTTGGGTTCTCTTATTGCCAAATCAAAGAGCTTATTTGATGAGTTTGAGGAATCAAATGAGAAAAAATCAAAGAATAATCTTGGAAAATCTGGCAAGGGCATGAATAATACTAAAGGTACTAAAAAGGGAAGTGGTTTTGAGTATGGAAGTGATGAGGCTAATAACAAGAAAGAAACCTATGAAACCCTTGATGAATTGTCTCATGTTCTTAAATCTAAAGATAAGAAATCTTCAAAGAACAATACTAGGAATGTAGGAAATGATAGTGGTATGAATCTTATGAGTGGTGAAGATGATAATGTTATTGCTCAGCTTAATAATTTCGCAAGTAAGCATAATATTGATGAAGATAAGATTAAGAAGTTTTTGAATAAGAGTGAAAATTTGAATGAAAATGATTTGGGTAAGTTGAGGAAAATAGTGTCTGCTGATGATTATGATTCAACTGTTAAGTTCATTAATGATGTTATAAATAAGAAGCATGTTAAGACATTCCGTCCAGTTAGTAAGGTTGAACATCCTCTGCATAAACGTACAGAAACAAGTGATTTAAAAGATGAGGAAAATGAGTTAAAGAAGATTACTGGAAAGGTTAAGAGTGATGTCTCCGGTGGTAATCTTAATATTAAAAACAATGCTACCCCAAAGGATTCTGTTAAGAAAATTACTGTTAATCAGAATTCTGAGTATAATGGTAAAGGTAGCAAGAATGTTAATAAGCAAAAATCTGAAAAACATAAGGACATTAATGCAGTGGATAAACTTAGTGAGATTGAGAAGTTAGATGAAATTGTGAAAACCGGTAAAAAGATTGATGTTAATAAACATGAAAGTGCAAAAGAAAAAGATGTTGAAAATAAAAATAAAAAGGTTTCTTCTGATAAAAAGAATAGTTAGGATAAGATAAGTCATGATAAAGAGCGGTCATGAGAAATAGTAATAAACAAATAATCTCAAAAGTAGTAAAAGTAGCAATAGTAGCAATAGTAAACAAAAGTAGTAAGAGTAAAAAAAGTAGTAAAAGTAATGAGATTAGTAAAAGTAGCAATAGTCGCAAAGTCGTTGGTGTTATTGATATTGGTTAAATATTTATAGTATTTGTTTCTTTCTT
>CAZZHT010000055.1:0-7676 GCA_964653825.1 uncultured Methanosarcinales archaeon | reverse complement strand
ATGTAATAAATCCAATAAATGTAATAAGTATAATAAATATAATAAATGTAATAACAAGTTTAATAACTTCTTGCAACATAAACAATGGCATTAGCAGGTTTCCCACAAACAATACATTTCTTTCCCTTAAGTTCTTCACTCACTTTCTCTTGATTCTCAGCGTAGTTAATTCCTCTAACTAGACCACCAGTTTTCTCTTCAATAACCTCTGCACACTTTTCTCCATCAAGGTTTGTAGAACACAAAGCCACTCTCCCAATCTTACCATCTTCAATAACAGTTTTTAGTTCTTCTAAACTGCTACAATTAACAACTCTCTCACTAAACTTAAGAGAATGTAACTTTCTCAACTCAGAAGTGTAATTCTTAATAATCTCACTTATCGTTGCCACAAGCTCATCCCTCTTAACAACCATTTTCTTAGAGTTATACCTAATCACCAAAGTAACAGTTTCCTTATCAACCTCCTTAGGACCTACCTCAATTCTAATAGGCACTCCCTTAAGTTCCCAATAATTATATTTTTCTCCAGGAGTAACATAATCCCTATCATCTACCTTGACCTTAAATCCAAGATAAGAGTCCTTAAAAGCATCCACCAGCATACTTTTCAATTCCTGAGAGTAAGCAATAGCTTTATCATTATTCTTAAAAACAATTGGAACAACAACCACATGAACTGGAGCCACTGCGAATGGAAGAACAAGTCCCTTATCATCGCCTAAAAGAGCAATCATAGCACCATATATTCTCGTGATTGCAGGTCCATAACAAGTAATATAACCATACCTTTCATTTCCATCTTTATCAACAAACTTTACATCAAATGGCTTTGAAAAATTAGTGCCCAAAAGATGTGTAGATGGTAACTGTATTACCTTGCCAGAGTCCATTAATGCATCTGCTGCAAACGTATGAATTGCTCCTGCAAACTTATCCCATTCTGGCCTTTGAAAGAAAATCATTGGTAAAGCGAGGTAATCTGTTAAAACCTCCTTAGTTGTTTCCATATCCTCTACTGTTTGTCTCTTAGCATCTTCCATTGTTGCGAACACATTATGAGCTTCAATCCAGTGAAATTCTCTATCCCTGAACAAAGGTCTTGTTGCTTTTCCCTCATATCTCCACACCTGACAGGATTGATACCTTTTAAAAGGGAGATCCTTATAGCTCCTAATCCATTTAGAATACATTCTATAGAGAGCTGTTTCGCTTGTAGGTCTAAGGGCAAGCCTCTCATCAAGCTTAACCCCATCACCTACCTCTGTAACCCAGTACACTTGAGGTGTGAAACCCTTAACATGCTCTGCTTCAAGCTTGAAATTTGATTCAGGAATCAGTGAAGGCATAATAAGGGGTTCATGTCCCTTTGCTTCAAGAACTCTCTCAAAAAGAGCATATATTTTTTTTATAGAATAAACAGCCCATGGCAAAATAACATTAGTACCTTTAACATTGTATCTAATATCTACTAGTTCTGCTTTTTGTAGCAGTTGACTATACCATTCCGAGAAATTGTCCTCCTTCTTAACAGTAATGCCCTTTGTTTCATTATTAATTTCATCATTATCCTTATCTTTCCTATTTTCATTAAGATTAACCTTTTCATAACCTTTATTTGATTGACTTGCCATAGAAACTAAAAAAAACAAATAATATAAATAATTTTTGAATAAATACAATAAGCAAACATCAAATTAAACCATAATTAGAAATCATCCTATGCCCATCTCAAATTCATAGACACATAAAAACCAATACATGCAAAAAAATAATCTAAAAAAATTAAAACCAAAACAATAAAAACACAAATTAAAACAAAATAAAAACAGAAACAAAAACTCCAACAGTTTACCGCTCCTTATCAGAAAAGAACATTACTTTTATTTTTTATCCTCGCTTACTAAAGACAACTTCAATCTCTCATACTCTAACCAAGTTAAAACAGCAATAATCACATCAAAAATTGTCAATAAAATCAACCACACTGAAAAGGTATAACTAAACCTATATTATTAATAAACGATAGAGATAATGAAAAACACAAGAGCAATCGGATGAAACCATAATATGCATTTCTATAAACACAAAACCAAAAAAATATTGATTACACCATGAATAAGAAGATACAAACTAATGAAGATTACAACACTCACTTAACAAATATGAGCCAAATTAATCAAATAGTTAGCAATAATGTCTTTCAAATGTTCACTTAACTCGGCCTTCTCATGCTTTCGTTGATTCTCATTTACTCATAATCTAAGAAATTATCCCGCTTTACTCTGTTTTCTATTAATCCATAATCCCTTTATCCCTTTCCCTTACTGTACTCGTAATTTTACTGTATTATAAGGTGATTGATTTAACTGTAGTTCAGAGTTGTTGTTTTATCATCATTGTATTTTATATTTAATCATATTGATTAATCTATTTCTACTGCCTTCTTTTGCTTTCTTTTGCTACTGCTCACTTCTGCTACTACTGCTTATTTTTACTCTTATTAGTTCTACTTTTGCGGTCTTCTGCGGTTACTACTACTGCTCTTGCTTCGATTAGTTTTACTGCTGCCACTTCTACTAACATTATTCCCACGATTACTCATATTACCCCTGTTAGAATTATTCGCTCTTTTCGCTGACCCAGAGGATTTTGACTTCGTATTTTTATTTTTACTAGTTGTTCTATTTTTATTTGTAGTTGTTCCTGTTGAAACCCTCCTCTGAATCCTCTGCACTGTTTTTCTTGAAATTTTCTTCCTAGAAGAAACGATTGGACCATTAACATTAGTGCTAACAGCACTCTTACTCTTTCCAACACCGTTCTTCTTTCGTCTCATAAGCACATAAACCAAGAAAACAACAGCCAGAACAAGTATAAGAAGCAACAGATAAGAAATACTAAACGAGCTCCCTCCGAGATTTACCACAAAGCTACCTGTTAAAAATCCAAGTCCAGCAGCAGCAACATTGACTTTTGAAAACTGTTTTTCTATACTCTTAGTAAGAAGGGTACTACTCTGACCATAGAGCAAAACAACTTTCATATTTGTAGTATCAACCAAATCAGCATCCTGTAACTTCACCTTAACAGGGACTTCTTTAACCTCACCAGGAGCAACTTCAACTACCTTAGAATATAAATTCTCATAAATTCCATTAACACTAACATTCATAAGTTGAGCAGAAACAAAAGCGGTAACAGTTCCATTATTCTTAACTCTTACTAAAAACTGCTGCAGATGCTCATCGTAATTTACATTAATCAAATTAACATGTGCATCATTAGAAACCTTTCTAACCTCTATCTTAACACGATAAGGTGGATCCGTCTTACCCTTCTCAAGCAGATACTTATCCATTGACTGTGAATTCTCACCAAAGAGAGTGTAAAAATCAGCACTTAAATTATCAGTCAAATACTTTGATAAATCAACCTTGTAAGAAGCAATCACGCCTGAACTAGGTGTTATAAACAGTGCCTTACTATCAGCAGCAGTGGTAATCTGATTATCACCTGCAAAGATATTAATATTAGAGAACACAAATCCAGGCATATTACCCTTATCTAAGAATTTAACAAAGAGTGTCTGACTCTCAGGATCATAAATAACTGAATCAACAACAACCCTAACATAAGGAACAGGCAAAGGATAAACACTGAGAGCATAGACCTTCCCAGTTCTTGAACCAGCACCCGTGAAACCTTCTCCAAACTTAACGAAAACAGCAACACTCTTATTTGTTTTAGCTCTAATCTGAGTTCCAACAGGTATCAAGGCATTATCAATAATCGTGATAATCTTAATATGATGCTTATTTATAAAATCAAAGAAATGTGGCTGGATTTTATTCATTCCTGTAAAAAGAACAGCACTCTTTCCATTAGCACCATTCATAACTTCGTTCTCAATAAAGTCACCACTTGTCACAATAGCCGTATTAGACGGACTAAGTTCATAGAACTTATTTGCAATATCATAATCATCAAGGAACCTATTTTTATTATCAATAATCTCTGGACTAAAAGAAGACAAACTTGTAAGAACATTCCTATCAACAGGGCCATAAATTAAAAGAGAACTAACACTCTTTGATTTAAGAAGAGAATTAACAGCATCAATATTATTATTGTTTGCAAATAGAACCCATGACTTTGTAAGATACGCATAAGGTGCAACTGCAACAGCATTATAAGAATAAGTTGGATCAATAACAATAAAACTATGAACATTAAATTCCAAAGCAAGTTTTCTATTAAAAACAAGAGGATTATCACTCACAATTGTTTTAACCTTCTTAAAACCACCATTTCTTAAATAATTTCCATAATTCTTGAAGTAGGGTTGATTTTTTGATTCGATAACATAGACATTACTGTTCTTATCAAGGAGCTTTGTAATTAAATCAGTACTCAAAGCACCCGTAAAGAAATAAACTTTCTGTATTCCATTTTGATGAGCATACTGATAACCATCATAAACATCCATCCAGTTCTTACTATTTATAACGACAGCACTGGCATCCACAGAACCAAAAACAAAAACAACAGACAGGGTTATCATCACAAGAAATCCTAAGCTCAAAAACAGACCTTTTTTCTTATTCATTGTAACACCAGACCTCGCATAAGATCAATTAAATCAACCTATTAACTAATTAAACAAACAACTATTCAAATAATCTACTTAAATTACTTGAATATTAAATAAAAGACACAATAAAAGACCCTAGATCCTAATTCATTAAATACGAACGAATTAGGATAACACAACAATAAAAACACAATAATAGCAACACAACAATAAAATCAAACTAAAACAACCAAAGATAAATCAAAACAGTAAAAAAGATAAAAAGAGTAAACATGAAAAACGGAATAAAAAAGTAGACAACAACCAGCAAACAAACATCTCAATTAAATCAAATTTAATAAATTATTAATTCACAACCATTCTTAAACATCTTTAGCTATAAAATCCATATATTTAAACTTTACGATAATGACCTTAAAATAATAGAGAAAAATATATACCAGGGTTGCTAAATGTAGATTTAAAACAACTAGTTCTATGAAAACAAGGATTACATCAATTCAGATGAAAAAAACATAAACAGAATATCACTAAAGTTGTAAGCACACGAATAAAACAATAAGAGAATCATATATTAAATAAATAAACATAGACCACATCTCAAAATATAAAAGGTTTTAAACACAAGAAAACAGAGATATAATAACACTATCACTAAAGAAAATTCGTGAGAAAATACATTTATACATCACGCTAATTAGTAAAACAACCATAAGAAATCATTAGAGAGAAAGAGCAAACATAAAGAGAATAAAACTACAATTGATAGAACTATAATCACTGAGATACTATTGATATTATTTATTGATACAATCATGACCAGAATTCAAGGTAGAATGATTAAATTAAATAGAAACCACCCTTAAAATAACCCTAGTTAAAGTAAAAAAAATTTAAAAAAAGAAATTAAAAAAATAAAAGAAAAAACAAAAAACTTATGGTAACTCTACCCAGAAATAATAGGTCTGTGCACTTGCTCCATCTACAGGCACTAATAGCTGATAGTCAACTGCTTTACCATTGTATGAAGTACCAGTCGTTGCCAATCCAGCCCAGATAAGGTCACTACCATCTTTAAGAGAATAGGTCTTAAAGGTCTCTGTTCCTGCATTATTGTATGTCATTGTATAATTTGCATCTACTGATTGTCCATTAAATGTTGTTGCTTCATGGTTGGTAAAGGTATTTGTCCACGAGTCAGAACCACTTTGTAGGTAGGCAGGCATATCTGCATTTGCCGCCACTGTTAAAGCATCAAATGCTGCGCTACTTACATCAGAGGCATACAAATAACCCCCTGCAACACTGGTTACTGTCCAATTCTTAAAGTAGTTAGAACCAGCATCTGCTAAGGTTATAGTTCCTCCAAGCGTACCGTAGAAACCAGCCCATTTACCTGTGCCTGAGGTCACCGAGAAGTTTGCCTCCTTTGTTCCACCAGCAGTCACATTAGTAGATCCCGCTGATGTTGAAGAAGTATAACTTGACTCAGTGCCATTTACTATCTTTGCGCCTGTTGGAGCTCCAGCCCTCACACTATATAACATAGATAGAGCCAAAACTCCTATTACCAAAAACAAACTTATTTTCTTGCTATCCATTTTATCATCCTCACCTAAAAATCAAAAATAAAAATAAAAAACCTTTTAATTAATTTGCAGACCTTTATTTAAATAATTTACTTACAACTCATCAATAAACACTATTGCTTCCGTTTTTACTGTAATTCCAGCCAGAAATAATTCGCTGTTGCAGTAGTATCTCCTGCTGTTCCATTTTCGGGTAAGATTAATTCAAACTGCGCTGATTGTCCATTGTAAGTTGATGCTCCTGATGCATTTACTTTTGCAGCCCATACAAGATTCGTACCATCTGTTAATGAATAGGTCTTCCAATTTGATGCAGTTGGGAACGCCTGTGCATAACTTGCGGTCAATGTTGTAAAGATATTTGAGCCAATACTCTCAGCAGCACCTTTAAAGGTATTCTGATAATTATCTGTATATGCTGTATCATTCAACCATGTTGGCATACCAGTACTAGTTGCACTTGCACTTGCAAGAGAGCCCCATGTGATTGAACCAGCTGGTGATGCATACACTAAAACACCCTTTGCTCCAGTCCAATTAAAGAAGTAATTACCTGAAGTATCTGCCAAGACAATCGTTCCTGTTGTATTTCCGTATATACCTACCCATCTGTAAGTATCCTGTACAGAGGTCATGTTTATTGCATAGATTGTTCCCGAAGTAACACTATAACTTCCAGCACTACTACCATTGTAAGCCCCTTCATTCTTTGCTAGTGTTGCTGTTGCTCCACCAGGAGTTGCCGCTTTCGCAAATGGAATCAAAACCAATCCCATCAAAACCAATAAAACTAAAAATTTCTTCATTTTTTCAATTCACCCCCAAAATTTAAATTAAAATTGTTTATTTCTCAAAAATACAAAACAAACAACATAACTAGTATACATAATTAACAACTAATCTATAAACTTTTGTTTTAATTTTTGAGTAAGAACAGAAAAAGGTGATTAAAATTACATAAAAAGCACTAAAAGATTGTAAAAAATATAAACCCTGGAAAGCAAATAGGTCTACATTTACAGAGACATTACATTCGTCACTAATACTAAACTGTTATTAGGTACAATACCATTAGATTGTCATTAGATTATAATATAATTATATTGTTACATCGATTATATTATTATATTACTATATCATTTATTCTTAGATATAGGTCATTAGACGATTTATTAGAATATTAACAACAAAGATGATTATAATATTATTTTTGAATTTTTTATTTTTGCTTCTATTATTCAATTACTCTTATTATATTAATAAAACATAGTGTCCTGATACCTACATCTATTGTCCTTACTATTATGTATTGTAATAACATATAACCCTTATTTTTCATATAACTGCCAATCATATAATCCGTATTGCTGTAATTATAACCTCACGGCTTTATGAAATATATTTATAATATCAATTATACTAATTATATTAATTATCGCACTTAATCACATTTACTTATTAATATTATTATACGATTCACTAACGATACTTTA
>CAZZHT010000054.1:0-7803 GCA_964653825.1 uncultured Methanosarcinales archaeon | reverse complement strand
AAATCAATAAAACAATCAAAATAATGAAAATCATAGAAATCATGGAAATAAATAAAAGAAAGTAAATCAAATTATCCCAGATATTATTTCGAACCCAAATTATTATCTTAAATAATCATATTGAATAATATAGCAATACACAAATAAATTACAATAAACCAATTAACTAATAAACTGATTAACCAATAAACAATTTAACTCTTTAACTAACTACTTTATCAACTAATTAGCTTATAAAATAACTTATCTTATTAACCTATCCTCCAATCTAATTACCTCAGATTGTCATTTCAAATCAATATATTGATGTTAATGTAACTAATTTAGGAATCAAAAATGAGTGACGAACCAAAAATAAAAACAAGCCCCTTGGGAGAATCAAAATCTCTCTCAAACATTGGTAAATCAATAGGGAATTTATTCTCATCTGCTACAAGATCAATGAAGAATCCTTTTATAATGGGTGTGGGCGCAGGAGCAGGTTATGCTACTGGAAAGGGTTTATTTGGACTCATAAAAAGATTGTTTCCTGAGAATGCCTATGGTTGGTTTCTGTTTACATCGCTACTCTTGCAACTGAATGATTGGTTCTTGTTTCACTTTAATTATGCTGATCCGCGTTTGCTTCAATTGCATCTCTTGTTTGCTCTTATTTGGGCTATATTGCTCAGCAGTGCGGATAGAGATTCATCTGTAATGTTCATATATCGATTAGTAATAAATATCATACTTTTCCTTCTTATATTTTGGATTGAATTCTATGGTAGCTACTACATTGATCATATATTTTCAATGTTTGGATTTGCTGGTTGGAATCGGGCGCTGTTCCCGATATGGTTGATATTTGCTTTCTTTTATTGCATGATTCCTCAACAGAGAACACGTTATGTTAACGTAGTCATAGTCCTGTTTGTGTTAGGAATATTTTTCATATTTTATGGTCAGATAAAAGGAAGTCTTCCTGTAAACCCTCAATTAACTGTTGGTAAAATTGAAAATCAGGACTTTGTTTATCATTTATTCAATCAATCCTACAATGGTTTTCTCAAGTTTTGGAATGATACTACAAGCGCTTTCAATTGTATTATAGACCCTGAATCATGTGCCACTCAGGTAAATCCGAATGATGTTGAACCGGCAAACATTGATTTGAGCACATATGGTGTCTTATTTGGTACAGATGTTCAGTTTAAACCTACAGAATTTTCTAAATTCTCAAAAAATCTGAGCGTTATTGGTTCCCTAACTTCAGGAGATACTGATGTTGATTGTGCTCTTGGTGCTGATTGTAATAGCTATACCTCTTCACTCAACTGTATTATATGGAATAGAAAGGGAAGTTTGGATTCAAATTATGATATCAAAGGGGATTTCAAATTCACAGGTCCCTATAAATCAATTTATTCAGCAAAATACTTTGGCTGTAAATTCACCCCAAAGAGTACAGATATCCCTGAAATCATCCAAAAAAATCCAACAGTAAACTACGGTGCAGCGCTCCTATTTGATTATGAAACCATTGCAGATACTAATTTGTTCTTCATGACTGCCTCAAAATATAGTGTTTTAAAGGATAGGGCAATGAGTGTGTTTGACCGAAATGCAAAACTCTACACTCAAGACAGTGCTGGGCCGATAGTAATCTCATTTGGTTTCCCTATAAAAAACAAGCCCCCAGTAAGATTATTTACCAAGGATGAATATAATCAGAAGCTATTTATTATTAAATTCACCTACAATACTCAGACGCAATTTGATGAGTACAATAGTAGAGGGTTATTATACAATTTAACAAAGATATATGTGTTCTTACCAAAAGGACTTTCACTTGAAACTTCAGAGGAATGCCCTTTCTCAAAAGTAACTTCATCAGATGATGAATTTGATGCCTTTAAAACCCTTGAAGGAACAGATAATAAAAATGAATTAAAGGGACAAATGTCAAAATATAATTTATTTGAAAAAACAGGTAAGAGTTTACATGATAGCATTATTGAAGCAATTAATTCTTCACAAAATGGTTATCAAGAATCCCTTCCAGAATACTTTTGTTCACTTGATGTTGATGCTCATACACTATTAAATACCGCTGATTATAAAATGGTTACTCCAATAATCATTGCCAAATACAAGTACTTAAGATATCTCTCCACTTCTCTTACCTATAAAATACCCTCTAAGAAAACTGAAGCGCAAACGACGACTGATAACACTAAAGAAAGCCAATCCAGTAGCAACCCAACAAATCCAACATCACCCGAATCACAAACCAACCCACCTTCAAATCCCGATTCAAAGAAATCAGAGGTTATATCTAATGCACAATAAAATGTATCCTTGAGTGAAAACATTAAGAAGTTCACTATCTATGGATTAATTTAGGTATCAGATAATCAAATAACTATCAATCAAATCATCCAATTGTTTGATTTGTCTATGATTCTTTTATATTAACAAACCACATTTCCTTACTTTGCTAATTTCTTTTAATTCACTTCACTTATTTAATATGTAATTGTATTATCTTTACCCTGTTTCAACACTTTTTTTCAACTAATTTTTTTCAAATACTTTTATTAAATATCTAACTGTATTCTACGTTGATAATCTCTCAACTAAACAGTGATCTTTGTTTTTTCTAAATTCTTGATTGCTATCTATCAAGTTATTGTTTATCTACTTATCATTGACTTTATTCTTTGCATCTCCATTGAAATAGGATTTAATATTATCAACAGTAGCATTAAGTATTCTCATGATTGCTTCTTTAGTATTAAATGCAATATGTGGTGTATAAATCACATTTGGCAGATTTATTAACTTATAATCATATAAAAGCCCCTTACTCTCATCATCAGATAAATCCTTAATATCCTTAATATTCTTCCTGAGTAGATTTTCATACTCAATCACATCCAAACCAACCTTATAAAGCCGACTCTCACTCACTGCCTTTAGAACTGACTTTGTATCAATAATCTCCCCTCTAGACGTGTTGATTAAAACTGCCCCTTTCTTAATAAGATTAATATTGCTCTCATTTATTAGGTGAAATGTTTCCTTGAACAATGGCACATGGATTGTAATAATATCAGATTTTTTTAATAGATCTTCTAAGCTCACATACTCATAATTCAACCTTTTACTTTCCTCTTTATTTGGAAATCTATCATATGCTATAACATTCATAGAAAATCCCCTTGCAATTTCTATAACATGTCTACCTATTCTCCCAGTCCCTATAACTCCTATTGTCTTACCAAACAAATCAAACCCAGTAAACTCATTTGTCTCCTTCAAAGATACCAATTCCTTATTGAAATAATCAAGGTTATATGTCTTTCTCAGATTTCTTGATAACGATAAAATCAGAGAGAACGCATATTCTGCAACAGTATGTTCTCCGTAATTAGGTACGTTTGAAACAATAATCCCTCTTTCTTTACATGCATTTAAATCCACATTATTGTATCCCGTTGACATTAATGCAACAAATTTAAGATTATTCAATTGGTTTATTAATTCTCTTTTAATAGTTGTATCAACGAATACAGATAGAATCTCACAGTCATTATCAATATCATCGCATTTATTCACAAATTTTAATTCATACTCCTGACTAAGATTCCCAAGATCTGACTCAAATCTTGATTTAACATATTCTTTTTCCCATCCACCCACCTTAACAAAAACAATTTTCTTCGTCATATAATCACCCCACTTAATTTATATTTTATAATACTCCGTCATTGTATCTTATATAACCCTTATACGGCAATTCTGTGATTACCCCTCTCATATTGTTCATGTTATAAAAAATAAAAAAGTAAACAGTCACAGATACAGAACAACATAACAAACTAAAAAAACACAAACAAAAAACAAAATGAGCTGAGACACAACTAAATAAATTAAAAAAATTAAAAAATAAAACAAATTAAAAAACATTAACAGTGAACACTAACAACACTAACAACATTACTAATCCCAACAAAAACTTAAAAAGCCCAGGTTATTTTAATCCTGTCTAATTAAACTAATTTAATTAAAACAAAAACCTTTAATAAGTTTTCTTATTTTCTCAATTCTTAGCTATATTTCATACCTATTATAATCTTTTAGACATCTCATACAACTTACTTATTATAATTCCTGATTATAATACAAGCATCATATTATATAATTAATATTATATAACCATATCACCAAATAATATTATGCTCTATACATACATTTTACGCATATAATACAAATTACAAATATATACTATACAAACATAATCTTGCAAGTAATGTAATATCTGCAAGAAATAATAAAAATAACAATATGAGCAATAAAAACAATAAAACCCCTACAATACAAATTAGTTTATATCATATCTTATGAATGATTAATCAAACTATTTATTAATCAAATTATTTAATAATATAATAAATGATATCACAAGATAAATGATAGAATAATAAACTATTTGATTTTACTGTTTTATAAATGAGGCAATAAAAATGAAATTTAATCCCAATGAAATAGAACTTGAAATGCTTGATTACTGGAAAAAACATAAAATTTATGAAAAAGTAAAGGAAAAGCACAAGAATCAACCAAAATTCTATTTCCTTGATGGTCCACCCTACACCACAGGAAAAGTCCATGTTGGTACTGCCTGGAATAAAACACTAAAAGATGTTACATTAAGATACAAGCGCTTTAGAAACTATAATGTGTGGGACAGAGCTGGCTACGATATGCACGGACTCCCTGTCGAAAATGCCCTCGCAAAAGAGCTCAAATTAGAAACCAAAGAAAAAATAAAAAAATATGGTGTTGATAAATTTGTAAAGGCCTGTAAATCTTATGCACTTGATAATCTCAATGCAATGAACAAGATATTCAAAAGAATGGCTATTTGGATGGATTTTGATAATGCCTACCAACCAATAACCAATGAATACATTAGTGGAGTGTGGTGGTTGATAAAAAAAGCATATGAAAATGGTCGACTATACAAAGGTAAAAAGACAATGAGTTGGTGTCCTCACTGCCAAACTGCACTTGCAAAACACGAACTTGAGTACAAAACACTAAAAGAAACCTCCATATATCTAAAATTCAAAATAAAAAACAAAGATTCAGATTATCTTGTTGTCTGGACAACAACCCCTTGGACAATCTGCTTTAATCTAGGAGTAATGGTCAATCCAAACATTGATTATGTCAAAATAAAATTAACCCCCAAAAACGGAAATACAGAATATTGGTACATAGCCAAAGCAAGGGTTGATGATTTATTAAAGAATCTTTTAGACACTGATTATGAAATTGTTGAAACCATAAAAGGAAAGGACCTTGAAGGCATTGAATACATTCACCCTTTAAATGATGAAATAAAATCCTTTTCTGAATTAAAATTAAACTATCCAAAAGTACACACCGTTGTTCTAAGTAATGAATATGTAAACACTGATGACGGAACCGGTTTAGTTCATATGGCCCCTGGCTGTGGTCCTGAGGATTATGAAGTGGGTTACAGAAACAACATACCTGCATTTAATGAAATTGATGAGCAAGGTATCTTTCCTGATTCCATGGGCCCATTTGCTGGTTGGAAAGCCAAAACAGATGATAAGAAATTCATAGAATACTACAAAGAAAAGGGATTCCTTGTTGCAACAGCTCCTGTTGAGCATGATTACGCTCATTGTTGGAGATGTAAAAGTCCAATTGTCTTCAGAACAACTGAGCAATGGTTTTTCAAAGTAGAAGACCTCATCGATGACATGAAAGCTGAAAACAAAAAAATAAAATGGAATCCAGAATGGGCTGGATCAAATTGGTTTAATTCTTGGTTAGAAAACCTAAGGGATAACTGTATAACTCGTCAGAGATTTTGGGGCACTCCTGTTCCAATATGGGTTTGTGACTCTTGTGGGCATGTTGAGGTAATTGGCTCTATTGATGAACTAAAAGAGAAAGCAATAACCCCTGTTCCTGATGACTTACACAAACCCTTTATCGATGAAGTAAAAATAAAATGTCCAAAATGTGGGGCAGAGATGCATCGTATTCCTGACATACTTGATGTATGGGTCGATTCAGGAACTTCCTCCTGGAACTCCTTACACTACCCACAGAGAAAGGACTTATTCGAGAAATACTTCCCAGCTGATTTTATAACTGAAGGGAAGGATCAAATAAGAGGGTGGTTTAATCTTTTAATGGTAACATCGATGGTATCAATGCACAAAGCTCCATTCAAAAGCGTTTACATGCACGGTTTCATTAATGACAGCCAAGGCAGGAAGATGTCAAAATCACTTAAAAACTACATCACCCCTGAGGAAATTATTGACAAATATGGTTCAGATTTAATGAGATATTACTTTGTCTCGAACTCTGAGCCCGGTTTAGATTTGAACTACAACCCTGATGATGTCATAATAAAATTCAGAAACATAAACATTCTATGGAACCTATCCCAGTACATACTGAATCTGATAGAAACCAATAACATCGATATCAACAAAATAATCTCAAAATACAGTGACTCAAACACCCTTATAGATGAAGCTGATAATGAAGAGAAATACATCCTTTCTTTACTAAACACAACAATAAAAAAGGTAACTGACTCTCTTGACAACTATGATTACAAAATTGCACTTCAAGCCATAGAATCATTTTATCTTGAACTATCAAGAGTTTATGTACAATTAATAAGAAACAAAATAGGTAAAAAAACAGATATCGTTATCTATACACTATGGCACTCCATTGAAACAACACTAATATTACTAGCACCTTTTACACCATTGATATCTGAGAAGCTATACCTCACCCTTTCAAATGAAGCCAAACTAAATGATGTCAAAGAAAGCATACACTTTTTAGACTGGCCAAAAGCCAATGAAGGTCTCATAAACAATGAACTTGAAAACATCTTTAGTATAGCAAAGAACATCATACAAATAGCTCTAAAGATAAGAGATAAAATTGGATACGGCGTCAGGTGGCCCTTGTCAGAGATGATTATTGAGACCTCTGATGCAGAGACAAAGCAGAGTGTTGTTGAACTTGAAAGTATCCTAAAAACTCAGCTGAATGTAAAGGAAATCAAACTAACCTCTGACGCCGGTCTTGCAGAACCTAAAATAAACTGGAACTACGGTTCAATTGCATCAAGGTACAAAGAAGAAGCAGTGAAAATAATTGCAGCATTATCAACAATGAACAAAGAATCAATATATCATCACATAAAGAAAAATGAAAACTTCACAGTAATTGCAGATAGTAAGGAATACGAACTAACACCCCAGGACTTCACAGTTGAATACAATTATAACACCAACTATGGCTCAGAAAAAACACCATTTGGTTTTGTATTCATAAACAAAAACATAACTCCCGAACTCTTTTCCGAAGGTTTTTCAAGAGAACTAATAAGAAGGATACAACAGTTGAGGAAAACCTCTAAACTAAAGAAACAGGATAAAATAAAACTGATAATCGGATTAAAAGAGGAATCACTAATAAAAGACCTTGATAAATACAAGCAAACCATAATGGCAAGCACTGGAAGTACCTCCATAAGTATCTTACCTTATGATGAAGTTTATCCCGAAGACACTGATCAAGTTGTTGGTACAAAGGCCTACACAAAATTCAAGGTAAAGGGGAAAGAAGGGATTATTGGAATTGACTTTTAATTTCATTTCTTTTTTTAATTTGTCTTTTTTAATTTGATTTTATTTCTTTAATCTGATTTGCTTTATGTACTCAATATCTTATTGAGCTTTTTTATTTGTT
>CAZZHT010000053.1:0-7957 GCA_964653825.1 uncultured Methanosarcinales archaeon | reverse complement strand
CTTTAATCTGATTTGCTTTATGTACTCAATATCTTATTGAGCTTTTTTATTTGTTTCATTCCATTCATTTTATTTTATTTCTTTAATTTCCTTTGTTTTATTCCTACTTTACCCTATTCTTACTTTACTCCTTTTCAATTCAACGTTATAATCTCTTTTACTTTTTATTTGATTATTCGATTATTCAATTCCATCTGTTTACTTGTTCTTTATCCTTTTTTACTTTCTGATTCTTATTCTGATTCATGACTCATCTTAATGTTATCTTCATTAATGTTCTATTTTATTCTTTTTTTCCTTTTTTCTTTTTATTCATCTCTGTTTTTACAATCCCATTTTATTTTTCGCTTCTTGATATTTAATTGCTTTTTCATATTTGATTCTTGCTTAAAATATTCATCAATGTATCCTCTTATTAAATTCCTAAAATCTCAACCGACATCTTAAAAAACAAAAAGCTTTATAATCAAAACAAAACAGGCATCCAACAAAGATGAAAGTAAATTCAAATAAAAAGGCAACTAAAACTCATAATAACCTTAATCAAATAACTACCACCAACATTAATTCTCATGTTCACAAGATTAATCACACTCCTAATAAACCTCAGAACTATCATGATTCTCAGAATCCTCATGACAAACTCATATATTACCTTTCCTTTATTGGCTTTTTTGCCATCTTTTCTTCAACAATCTCCAAAAATCCTGTTTTAAGTTTGTTTGCGAACGCACTGAATGCTAATGCTACTCTTGTAGGCCTTATAGCTTCTGCATCTCCGATAGCAGGAATCCTGATTAGCTTTCCAGTTGGTGTATTGAGTGATAAGATTGGCTACAAGAAAGTTCTTATCTTCTCAGGACTAATCTTTGTTACCGCTCCATTATTATACCTCTTCATTAATAATCCCTGGTGGTTGATTGCAATAAGATTTTTTCATGGGTTTGCCACTGCCATTTTAGGGCCAGTTAGCAGTGCCATGATTCTTTTGAAATATGGAAAATCAAAGGGAGAAAAATTAGGATTGTACTACACATTTCGTTTAACAGGGAGATCTCTTGCCCCTATCGTTGGAGGTTTTATCATTACCTACTTTGCTTACTTTGGAAATTTACTCAATTATAGGTTTGTATATCTTTGTGCCTTCCTAGCATCCTTACCTGCACTAATACTCCTACTCTTCATAAAACCCAGTAAACAGAAAAAAGAAGCAGTATCATATAGAACCTTTAAAGATAGTTTGCTGAACTTTATAAGAAACAAGAATCTTCTATCAACCTCTTTCGTTCAAATGTCAATTTACTTTGCAGCAGGTGCCTATGAGGCCTTTTTACCTATTTATATGAAAGCAAATCATTTTGAAGCGTCTCAAATTGGAATCATCTTTTCACTTCAAATAATAATGATAGCAATTTCAAAGCCATTTTTTGGAAGAATTGCTGATAAAACAAACAAGAAAATACAGATTCTCACAGGATTCTTATTAACTAACACCATTATTGTATTTGTTCCCTTCATAAAAAATTACCTGCTTTTGATTACTCAGGGAATGCTTTTTGGTCTCTTCATCTCAATGTCAACAATTGCCATCAGCACATACATTGCAGACATTGCCAAAAAAGATGAAATGGGTGCTTCCATTGGTGCATTGAGCTCAATAATGGACATTGGGCACTGGGCAGGTCCTTTCTTCACTGGAATCATAATAGCATCATCCTCTTATTTCTTAGGATTCCTAACATCTTTCTTATTATCCATAATCGTTGCATTAGTTTTCATTGCCTACAATTTCAAAATAAAAACATCTCATAACAGCATTTTAGAATAAAAAACATTAATCAATCTCACGTAAAATTTAAAAAGAGAGCAAACTATCCAAAATAAAGTTATAAAGGGGGTGTAGTATAACCTGGCTAGAACGGACGGCTCCAGACATGGAGCAATGAGCGAAAGCAATGATTAAACAAGTTCGTTTTAGTATACAACTTGAAAAGGGAGTTACCGTCAAATTGGGGTTCGAATCCCCACTCCCCCACTTTTTTATTCTTACCATTCCTAATTCTTTCTATATTTACATTCTCCTATTTTTCATTGTACTTTATTTTATTGTCTTAATACTCTCTCTTGTTATTTTGAGTTAGAAAGGTCTCATCTTCAATAAGAGCATTCAAATAGTTATTATCTATTTTTCTCGTATGTTCCCTTATCAGATTAAATACATCCTCAAAATTGCTTTGATTAATCTCATAAATAACACTCTCTAAGTTATTTTTATCAAAAATCGAGTTAATTCCCTTAGTCTTACTATCCTGAATAATATCAAAAAGTATATTTTTTATACTTCTAGGACTCAACTTATTATTATAACACTGCTCAACAAAATAATCTCTATCCAAATCCAACTTATTTTTATCAATACTGTACTTATCAATATACATCTCAACAAGCTCTTTATACTCCTTTTTAGAGAATATGCTATTAAAAGATACCTTGAGTTCGATTCTACTCAATAACGCTGGATCCAATCCTTGTTTTGGATTATTGGATAAGAAAAACACAAGATAATTATAATAATTCTGAGTTGAAAACCCATCAAGCAATCTCAAAATTTCTCCTGTCATAGAATCATAACTCTTTGAGAACTCATTAAATCCTCTCTTTGAGAAGAGCGTATCACTCTCATCAACAATCACCATGCCAATTCCGTTTGGATTTGTTGCCTCCTCAAATTTTTCCTTAAGTTGCCTCTCGCTTTCCCACATATAATTACCAAAATCAGCAGGTTCAATCTCAACGCTCTTAAAACTCAGATTTCTTTTTTGTGCCATCCTTTTAAGATAACTCTCAGCAATTCTCAAACTAAACGTCTTGCCTGTTCCAGGTAATCCATATAACAATACTTTTGTAGAAAATGGTTTCGCAGGATTATCTCTATATTCAGGCATATAAAACAGCAATGAATTTGAAAGGTACTTAATAATATCCACGGCTTTTTCCTGACCAATAACATCATCAAAATCGAACTCATTTATGTTATTCTCTATTGAATTACCCTTCGCACCTCTGAGAGGAATATTTCCTTTCTCTAATCCTTTAATAATATCCCTTTCTTCATTTGTGATATTTTGCCTAATATAACCATCAATAAAATGGTAAATAAAATTAAGCTGTTTGCTTCTATTCGTTGAGGACTTCTCAACGGTCTGATAAAGCTTACTAAAAAAGTCATCATATGAAATATTCCTTGATTTAAACTTAATCACAGACACTATATTCTCACAATTAGGAAACCCTTTTTCTCTCAAATAATCATACAACTCATTCTTAAAAAAATTAAGTGAAACCACCAAACTGCTTTTATTATTAGACACCCTGCTTAAATTATTGTATATAATCTTTCCCCTTTCTATCATTCCTCTGATTTCGGAATCATCAAGAATTTTATTAGAGTCCCCATTCTTTCTCTCATATCTCTTTTGATTCATAACAATCACGATTTATTTATGATTTCTTCGACTTTTCCACAATCACTTTATTTTACTATACTTTATTTAATCACTATCAATAAGATTAACTATCCCTAAGAGATTACAATTATCTTAGATAAGTAAAATTAATATTTAAACATTTTTATCTTTGAGAGCAATATTCAATCAATAACTTGTTATTATTATTTCTCATCTCTTTTTCTCATTTACAGATCGTCAATAGCATTAATTCATTTTCCTTATCTTTTATTTATAACAATTTTAATAAAACAAATGTAATCATATCATACAAACTCATAAAACCAATAAAACCAATAAAAATATTAGAGCACAGAAATAAAAACTCACAAAACTTAATAATCAAGAGAACTCCACTAATTAAAAATGAGCACAATCAGAACCAATTCCCAATTTCGTACAAGCAAAACTCATACTTATACTCTTATAACTGATACTCATAAATCAACATCAAACCCAAACAAAATAACAGACCCAAACAATTGCAATCGTAATTCCAATTCCAATAGTGACAAATCATCACATTATATTCCATCACCTACAAAAACCCCAAAACTCAAGAAAACTCTAAAACCCCAAAAATCCATAAGACCCATAAAAACTCCAAAGACCAATAACAAAACAGATTCAATTGCTATAACCAATAAAAACACAACAAACCAGAACTATCTTATCCTCGGTCTTGATCCTGGAACCTATATTGGTTACTCCTTAGTTTCTATCTTTGGGGACATATTACTTGTTAAATCAAAGAAAGGCATATCGATAAACGATGTAATCAAAGAGACAAAGCCCTACGGTACAATTCTTATTGTATCAACAGACAAACAGAAAATTCCGAAGACCGTAGAATCAATAAAAGCAAAACTCAACGCAAAAATAATCCCACTAAAAAAAGAGCCCCTCGTATCCGAAAAAATCAATCTTATAAACAAATTAAAAGATAAATACAATCTCGATATTAAAGATGATCATCAAAGAGATTCTCTATTTGCCGCTTATATCTCTTTTCAAAAGATAAAACCCCTTATTGACAAAATTAACAAAAAAGTTAGAAAAAATCTGAGAAATCAGGTCTTTAAGGAATGCTTCATAAACAACAAATCCATAAACACAATTCTCTCTGAAATTTCACATTTACAGACATCCTCGCTTCTCCAATCAAAAAAACAAAAAAGAGTCAGAAAAACAAAACCAAAACCCAACAAAAATCTTTTATTCTACAAAGATATGATATCAAAAAGAGGAATCGATGATGATTCAAATTCAAACCCAAACATAAGCATAAGCAAAAGCACACAGCTCACAAATCTCTTTTCATTAGTTCGAAGATACATTGATAAAAAGACATCAGACAAAGACAAAATAATTTACTTAGAAAAACTAATAAACAAATCATTCTTAGAAAAAGTAAACCAACTAAACAAAACCATTAACAACTATAAACAAAAGCTTGAAAACATAAAACGAGCAATAATCACCGATAATTATTATCTTGCTTTCATATATAAAAATCTCATTGAATTCACCAATTCAAACCTCACAAATATCATCTCCTTTTTGGACAACAAAACAAACTCGAACATAAACACAAAACCTGAAACCAACAAACCCAACAAACCCAACAAAAATAGCAAAAACAAAAGCAGAATCATAAACCCAAACAATAAAAACACAACATTTCTTATAATCCTTGATTTAAACAAAAACAACGAAAATAGCTTTAAAAAACTCAACACCCTTTATAAAAAGCAAGAAGAGAGTAGAAAACAATTAATACTTTTATATGATAAAACCTCTAAAAAGAACCTTGAGAAAATAAAGCTAAAGAATCTAAACCTAAACAAAATAAAGCCAAAAATCAATCTAAACAACCTAACCAATTTAACTGATTCTTTTGATTCAACTAATCCAACTAATTCAATCAGTTCAATCAACTCAGTTAACTCAATTAATAGAAATTCATTTCTCACGAACCACTTATTTATGCTTTCAAGAGTCAGCTCTGAAACTATTTTATCCTATCTTGATAATGAATCAACCACTATCAATAAACTCGAAAACATCGTTTCTGAGTACCGTAAAGAACGAATAAAAGAAATAAAACTGAACAAAAACAGGATACAATAAAAACAGAACCCAATAGAAACAAGAATTCATAAAAAATTCTAATCTGAGAGAGCGTCACAAAAGCATTAAAACAGAAACACAACCTTGTAAACCGGTTTATTTAATAACAATTTATTTAATAATGAATTTACTTAATATACCAAAACACAACACAAACATGGATTTTAATCAGAACAGCTTTTTGATTTTATATTCATAATCTCTCTTAGAATATGCATAGAATCCATTAAGATTAGTTATTTCAAAATTTTCCCTAATAAACTCAAAATCCTTTAATAGCTGAAACTTGGCCTTTGCTAAATTCCTCTCTGTATTAAACGTCTTAACCTCAACCAGATTAGCATAATCTCTGACCTTTGAAATGACGCCCAAATCCATTTCACCGCTCAAATTTCTCTTCAAAAACATAGAGTCAACTCTTTCCCATTCTTTTTCTCTAACAATCCTCTGTTCCTCAAAATACTTAAAATCTTCCCAATCTATAATCAACTTATCAATGGTATACTCATAGTGATGGAGAATGAAATGATTACTTTCCTCACTCTCATTATTTATAATTGCTAGAATTTTATGGTGATTATAGGGGGTTCTCTTAATTTAAAAAGTTTTCACTTTTGAATAGTATCTTTTTAAGAATCTCAAGATTCAAAAATTTCAATATTTAAATAGAATACTTTTCAAAAATAAATACATAGTAAGAAATAAACTTGCTGAAATCAAGAAATAAAATTAGTAGAAATTACTAAAAATCGTTCCTAAAAATAATTAGAAAAATCAAAAAATTAAGTTTTTACTCTCTTTAATCAGAACTATTATCTCTCTCTTTTTTATTATCCTTTTCATCACTTGCTTTCTCTTCCTTCTTAACAGCACTATTCTCGTTCTTATTTGCTACTTCTTTGTCACTCTTGCTACTTGCAACCTTTACTTTCTTCTCTCCTGCGGCTTTTGTGGGCTCTTTTACTTCTGCTTCTTTTGTTGATTCTGTCTTTTCTTTTTCTTCGCTCTTACCCTTAATTTCATTCTCTTCTGTGAGTGTCTCTAAACTTTCCTTACTCTCTTTTTCTTCCTTTTCCTTTTTCTCTAACTCTTCCTTAACCTTCTGTTCTTCTCTCTCTTTGATTTCCTTATACTTCTGATTTGACTTAACTACCTTCTTTCCTTCTCTCTTACTCTTAGCAACATTTAACTCTGCATAAACCTTTCCTTCCTTAACTGTAACCTTTATAGGAACATGGTGTGGAGGGTGTTTTATTCCTCTCTGCCAAATAAACATATTGATATCATTTGAAATAACTACATTTTCGTTCTTCATATGCTTAACAATAAACTGTCTGAGAGATGAAACTGCCCTCTTAGCTCTCCTATACATTGGAGCTTTAAGAAAATCCTTTCTCAAAGGTACATTATATTCCCTTACCACTTCACTTTTTTCACTCATATTGATCAACCTTTAACACGAATATTAAATACTTAATAACATTACATAAACAATCGTTTGGTGCTTTTACGCTTTTGTCTTGTTCCTTCTCCAGCTTCTCTTGTATTCTGTAAGACGCCCTGGATGAACTCTTCTACCTAATCCATAAACCTTAGGCACAACCCAATAAGGAGCCCACCTTGTAAGCTTATGAAACTTAGCCAATCTCAGTTTTTTATTGATATGTTTAACACGAGCCATAATAATCACTTCCCTGATTTTTTAACCTTTTTAGAGGATTTCTTACCTTTATCCTTTTCCTTTTTTTCGGCCTTATCTACTTTATTGCCTTCTTTTTTATTAGCTTTTGATGATTGTGATGATTTTTTTGATACTTCTTCCTTAGATTTTGAAGAGTCCTTCTTTATAATCTCCTTAATAGTATCATTAATAAGTTTCTCTCCTTCCTTTGTAATTACTCTACCCTTATGGATTCCATCCTTTTTCTGTTCAACGAGTTTCTGCTCTTCAAGCTCTTGTAGGATTTTTCGAATATGAGAACCACTTGCTCTATAAAAATGCTCTGGCTTTGCTCCTCTATTCTTCTTGCTTCCATACTTATTTCTCAACTTTGATATCCCAATAGGCCCATTGAGATAGACAGTTCTTAATATAGAAGCAGCTCTAATGTACCACCATCCCTTTTGTGGTAACCTTTCTTTGCTAACTCCTGTCTTAACAAAATTAGCCCAATCTGGTTCCTTAATCATTTCCCTTAACCTATCTGCTAACGCTTCAATAAGCTCATTAGGTTTTACTTCAATCGCAGTTGTCATTTTCAATCATATCCTTCATTTATAATAGTAAATTTATAATAATATAATAATAACATAAACAACAT